>JBCCCT010000136.1:0-9287 GCA_039033355.1 Pseudomonadota bacterium
ACGCTGCGCCTCTGGGCCAAAGCGTTCGAGGAGAAATGGGGTCAGATCCAGGCCCTCGGCTTTGATGAGCGGTTTCGGCGCATGTGGCGGTTTTATCTGTCCTATTGCGAAGCGGGTTTCGATAATGGTCGGATCAATGTCGGCCACTTCACATTGAACAAGACCTGAGCCGGACAAGTTCGACGGACCGGTAAAGCCTCTCTTTAGACATTTCGACTAAGAACTCGAACAATCGTAGGAGGTTGTAGAGTTATGTTGAACTGGCTGAAAACGCTTTTGCAAGTCGAACCCGCCCCGCAAAAAACCATGGAATTGCAGGCCAAGTTGCTGCCCATCAATGGCGCGCATTTGTTTGGTGAGGCTGAATTTGAAACCTATGACAATGATGGCTGGGAGCTGGAAGCGGAAGTCGATTTTCGCAATGGCGAACGTCCCTCTCCGATGATCATGTATCTGAGAGGCAAGCCGGTTTTAAACCTGGCCCCGGATCATGATGAATCAGAGGGCAAATTGTCATCCCGCCGCGGCGACATTCTCGGGGTAACCCCCACTGAGGGCATGCCCATCGAAATCAAGATGGCTGGCGAGACCGTTCTCTCTGGAACGTTTGAGCGACATCCCCGCTTTCAGTAAACGTTGATCAATAGAGCTCGTTCAGAACATATTCGATGTCCTGTCCGCGTACCTGGAATGCAAGCTTCACCCAGCGTGATTGCGCATCATACCAGAGGTCGACCGTGAGGTCCGACTTCAGACGATAATGGGTGGCCGGCACGTTCTGGCCATCGACCAGCACAGTATCGTCGCCAATCGTCTCGACTTCAATGTCGAGCACCTCTCCCGTTTCTGTGGAGAGCATCTGCTCCTGATACACTTGCAACCGGTTCCAGTGACTGGATGGAATGGTCGTCAGTGGGAGCGTTCCGGTAAATACGGTGCTTTCGACCGCAAGCTCTCCGTTCATAGTCTCGGCAGAGACTTTGCCTTTGCGCCCGTCACTGTTTGATGTGCCTGAAAGCGACGATAGCTGACCATCGACCCAGTTCTCGACACTATCGAGCCGGTACTTGAACGCAGTGATCGGTCCGAATTTGACCTGCAGATCGACATCTGTCGTCACCGTCAGGTCGCCATCATCTGAACGCTCAAACGTGAGCATATGCCGCCCAAATGGCTTGCCTTTGCGCAGGACCGTGAAATCGATCACCGCCCCGTCCGTCGCAACCCAGGGGGCCGGCAACGAGACTTGCTCTGCGGTTTCATCCGCATGAGCACTGAACGCGATAAAGGCCCCCAAAACGCCCCCAATCGCAATTTTCAGCATTAGCTAAATCTCCAGAATGGCAGCGCGTCCTGCGCCACATAACAGATACACATGTCGTTGCCGTGCGCGGCAGGCCGGTGACGAACGCCAGGACGTCCCAGGACAAGATCACCGCGGCGATAGACACCATGCCCGTCCTCAAACTCACCTTCCAGCACGACGGTGGCTTCAAGCGCCGAGTGGCTATGTTCCGGCGCGGCCTGACCGGGGTCAAGGCGCATCAATTTGCCCTTGCCCTTGCCACGCTTCGCATAATGTACGCCGGACAGGCCTTTTTTCCACGGCACAGTGTGAAAATCGCCTACGGCGAGCTCAAGCGCTTCTGGCAGGCATTCATGTTCAATCGCCGGAACTTCATTGGCCCAGAGCCCGCCCGCATCGCGGGTCGCATGCCAGATATCTGCCGTCTCATGCCCCTTTTCTGACAGGAGAATATGCAGTTCAGCCGCCAATGCCATATCGGCAGAGAGGGCTCCGCTGGCATGGTCCAGCATAAAGGCGTGATAAGCGTCGGAATTCATTCAGCAAAACTCACAAAACTGTTCTATTGGGTTTTACGTAAGGAATCCCCAATTGGATCACCGCATGACAGTTGAATTCCAGAGGCGCTGCGCCTAGCGTGGCGCCGTATAGAAAAGGCAAGCTATGACCGTTACGTCCTCCGTCCTCGATCTCATTGGAAACACGCCACTTTTGCGGCTGAATCGCCTGTCTGAAGAGACCGGTTGCGAGATCCTCGGCAAATGTGAATTTCTGAATCCTGGCCAATCGGTCAAGGATCGCCCAGCCCTCGGTCTCGTGCGTGACGCGGAAGCATCCGGTCGTCTAAAACCCGGCGGGACGATCGTAGAAGGGACAGCCGGCAATACAGGCATTGGCCTCGCCATGGTCGGTGCGGCACTTGGCTACAAGGTGGTCATCGTCATGCCGCGCACGCAGTCGAAAGAAAAAAAGGACGCGGTCCGAAATCTCGGCGCCAAACTGGTTGAGGTTGATGCGGTCCCCTATTCCAACCCGAACCACTATGCCCGCTATTCCGGTCGGCTTGCAGAAGAGTTGAATGAGAGCGAGCCGAATGGCGCGATCTGGGCTAATCAATTCGACAATCAGGCCAATAGACGTGCCCATTACGAGACCATGGGCCCGGAAATCTGGCGCCAGACAGATGGCAAAGTAGACGGCTTTATCTGTGCCGTCGGGTCCGGCGGCACACTGGCCGGAACCGCGATGTCTTTGCGCGAACTGTCCGAAGGCCGCGTCAAGATCGGGATTGCCGATCCCGGCGGCGCCTCGCTCTACGAGTTTTACAAGAATGGCGAACTAAAATCCGAAGGCACATCGATGACCGAGGGCATTGGTCAAAGCCGGATCACTGCCAATCTCGAGGACCTGACCGTCGATTATGCCTATCGGGTGCATGATGGCGAAGCGCTCGAAATCCTGTTCGACCTGATCGAGAAGGAAGGGCTCTGCCTCGGTGGCTCTGCCGGGATCAACATGGCTGGGGCCGTGAAACTGGCAAAGGATCTCGGACCGGGCCACACGATCGTGACCATTCTCTGCGATTACGGCAATCGCTATCAGGACAAATTGTTCAATCCCGAGTTTCTGCGATCGAAGGACCTGCCCGTCCCGGCCTGGCTGGAGCAATAAGCATGCGCGCCGATCCTCTCATTTCTGCGGATTGGCTACGCGCCAATATTGACGCCGAGCATGTTCGTGTCCTCGACGCGACCTGGGTGCCGCCTTTTCTGAAGGACCGGCCCAATGGACGGACGTGTTTTGCTGATGGCCACATCCCGGGCGCGCAATATTTCGATATTGACGAGATCGCAGATCAGGAGACCGATCTCAGCCATATGTTGCCGACTCCGAAAGCATTCGGAGATAAGGTTGGCGCGCTTGGCATCAGCAATGACACGCATGTGATTGTCTATGACAGCAATGGCTTCTTCGCGTCCGCGCGGGCCTGGTGGATGTTCCGCGCCATGGGACATGATCAGGTTCATGTACTGGATGGCGGCATGGACGCCTGGCGCGCCGCAGGCGGTAGCGCGAGCACCAACATCGCGACTTATGACGTTGCGGATTACGAGCCTGCGTTCGATCTCGGCCTGGTTAGAGGACAACAGTCCATGCGCGCGCATGTCGATGCACAAGACGTCAAGATCCTGGACGCGCGGGACACAGGCCGTTTCAATGGCACGTCGCCGGAGCCCCGTGCGGGCCTGCCTTCGGGCCATATGCCAGGCAGCTTTTGCGTTCCGGCCTCTTCACTGATCATGCCGGATAAACGGTTGCAGACCGCCGACGCGTTAGCACCCCTCTTGCAAGACTTCGTCTCATCTCCGGTCGTTACGTCTTGTGGCTCTGGTGTGTCTGCCGCGGTGATCGCTCTGGCCCTGGCCCGGCTTGGGAACTGGGACGCCGCGGTCTATGATGGCTCCTGGAGCGAATGGGCCAGCCAATCTGACAATCCAATCGCGACGACGCCATGAAAGACGATACCCGCCTCATCCATACGCGCCTCGGACGCGGCCCGGTCAAAACTGTAAATCCGCCGGTTGAGCGTGGCTCGACAGTGCTCCTGCCGACACGCGAAATCCTGTATGGCGATGGCAAGGTTTATGGCCGTATGGGTCTGACGGTACATCGCGAATTGGAAGCGGCCCTCTGCGCCCTTGAGAATACCAAACACTGCCGGTTGACCTCAAATGGTCTGCAATCCATCGCGCTCGCGGTTGGCGCTATTCTGGAAGCCGGCGATCATATTCTCATCCCCGATTGCGCCTATGGGCCGTCCCGGCGCTATTGCACGCGGCGATTGCGGGCCATGGGAATCAGCTCGACACGGTTCAACCCAACCATCGGCGCTGGCATCGCTGATCTGATCCAGGCCGAGACCAAGGCCATCCTGCTTGAGTCGCCAGGCTCATTGACCATGGACATCATGGATACACCGGCCATTGTTGAGGTCGCAAAGACGCACAAGCTGATCACGCTGTTCGACAATACATGGGGCGTAGGTGTGCTGCACCGACCACTCGACCTTGGCGTCGATATTGTCATGCAAGCCCTAACCAAATACCCGGTCGGGCATGCTGATGCGATGGGCGGGGCCGTCCTGACCAATTCTGATCGGTTCGCCAATCAGATCGCCATGTGCAGCGAGGATTGGGGCATCTCGCTCAGCCCGGATGACGCCTATTCCGGCCTGCGCGGCTTGCGCAGTCTGCACACCCGCTTGAAACAACATGAGGCGAGCGGTTTGGCCGTCGCCAAATGGTTGATCGACCGCCCCGAAGTCGACACCATGTTGCATCCGGCCTTTGAAAGTCATCCCGAACATGCGCTCTGGCAGCGCGACTTCTCCGGATCGAACGGATTGTTTTCATTCACGATGAAAGACGTCTCGACCGAAAATCTCGACCGCTTCCTGGAAGCGATGAAACTGTTCGGCATGGGCTTTTCCTGGGGCGGATTTGAAAGTCTGTTGATCTCCTGTGATGATCAGCTTGATCGGATCGAAGGCGATCGTATCCACGACCGCAAAGGGCCACTGATCCGGGTCCATATCGGACTGGAAGACCCTGATGATCTGATCGCAGATCTGGATCAGGCGTTTGCCGCGATGAAAGCCTAACGCACCTGGCCGCGAACCTGCCCCTGATGTAGGGCGCAAATCAGAGTGAACAAACGCCGAGACGTATCGAAGTCGGTTTTCACCTTGCCCTCGAGACGTTCTGCAACCAGATCCGAGCCTTCATTGTGAATGCCGCGTCGGGCCATATCGATGGCTTCAATCTGGTGAGGAGTAGAGCTGCGAATAGCGTCATAATAGCTTTCGCAGATCATGAAATAGTCGCGAATAACGCCCCGGAACGGCGTCATTGAGAGCAGGAAAGCATGTACAGCCGCGCCTGCCTCCGTCTTGATCTCGAACACCAGTTTGCGTTCCTGCATTGACAGTTTCAGCGCATAGGGGCCGTCATCCTTGCCCTCAACTTCAAACCGGTTCTCTTCGAGCAGGTCAAAAATCGCCACGCGCCGCTCATGCTCCGCGTCCGGACCGGCCGCGGCGAGCGTATCATCATCAATATCCACGCTGACCAGTCGGTGTTCGGCCATTGCTTCTTTCGCGCTCTAGTTTTCGTTCGTTCGAATTGAGACGGACCGCGCGTGCGCTGGCAATCCTTCCGCCTCTGCGAGGCGCAATGCTGCTGGCGCCAGAGCGGCGAATCCTTCCGGACCTGCCTTTTGTACACTCATTCGTTTTAGAAAGTCATTCAAACCCAGGCCGGAACTGAAGCGCGCGGCGCGGCTGGTTGGCAAAACATGATTTGAACCAGTGACATAGTCGCCCAAAGCTTCCGGCGTATGGTGCCCTAAAAAGACAGCACCCGCATGCTTGATTGATGGCAAAAGGGCTTCCGGCTCCACAATCGCAAGCTCGAGGTGCTCGGCCGCGATCTGATTCGCGACTTTGGCAGCCTGTTCCAGCGTTTCGGTCAGGATGAATGCGCCGTGTGTGTCCCAGGCCTGCCGGGCACGATCCTGTGTTGAGAGAGAATTCAACTGGCTTTCCACAGCCTCATCCACAGACTTAGCCACAGCCTCGCTGGTGGTGATCATAATCGACTGCGAACTGGTGTCATGCTCTGACTGGCTCAACAAATCAGCGGCGATCCAGCTTGGATTGGCCGTTTCGTCGGCAATGACGAGAATTTCCGACGGACCGGCAATCGTATCAATACCTACCCGACCAAAGACCTGGCGCTTGGCTTCCGCCACAAAGGCGTTGCCAGGCCCGACAATTTTATCCACAGGTTTCAGACGGCCCGCACCATAGGTGAGCGCCGCCACCGCTTGCGCCCCGCCGATCGGGTAAAACTCATCAATACCCGCTTTCAGCGCGGCGTACGCCACTGCCGGGGCGAGTTGCCCTTTCGGCGCGGGCGCGACCATCACGACGCGATCGACGCCAGCAATCTTGGCCGGCACGGCATTCATCAGAACCGAGCTGGGATAAGACGCCAAACCGCCCGGAACATAGACCCCAACACTGTCGAGCGCGGTCCACCGCCATCCCAACTGAACGCCGGCCTCATCGGTGAACTGGTGATCCTCCGGACGTTGTTGCTCGTGATAGGCGGCAATCCGCGCGGCAGCAAAATCGACGGCTTCTTTCAAATCATCCGGACAGGCATGCGCCAGGCGATGCAGATCGACATTGTCTGACTGGAGGGTCGTTGGATCGAGCACCAATTCATCAAACTTGGCGGTATAGCGCGCCACGGCTTCGCCACCATTGCCGCGAATGTCCGCAACGATGTCGCGAACGGTCGCAACGACGTCCTCGACGGCGCCGCGCGGCTCATCCAGAAACGCTTCAAATTCGGTGTCAAAGCCCGGTTTTCGGGCATCAAAGGTGCGGGCCATGCCTATCGCCGTTTCTTGTCATGATCCGGGCGGTGCCGGGTCGTCCATTCATACGCGCTGTCGAGCAAGGTGGCGTCAATGCTTTCGACGTCAAGCGCCAGCTCACCATCGCCGGCAAACAGGATGGAAATCTGGCCACCGGGGGGCTCATCGGCCGGCGTGAAGGTCAGGGAAAGCACCGAGAACACCATATCCGGATCGGCTTTGCTGACCGCCCGCGTTTTGACGCTGAGCACGCTGTCAAAAGCAAGAATGGCACGCACCCGCCCCTGGGGGCCGCGCTTGGCGGTCGAATCTTCCCATTGAAACCGATTGAGTTCCATCGTAAAGCGCCGGCGTTTGCGATCGTATTTCAGATTTTCCGCTTTCAGAACAGCGTCCTGAACGGCGCTTGAAATCACTTCCAGATCAGCCGTATCCGCTGCGATCAATCGCAATGCCCTGCCCTCAGCCATAAAACGCTTTAGTCTCCGTCTACTCGCACAATATTGGCGCCGCAGCCTGTCAGTTTCTCTTCCAAACGTTCAAAACCGCGGTCCAGGTGATATATCCGATTCACCTGTGTCTCACCTTCGGCTGCGAGTCCAGCGATGACCAGTGAGACAGACGCGCGCAAGTCAGTCGCCATGACTGGAGCGCCGCGCAATTGAGAGACCCCCTGGACGATCGCTTCCTTGCCACGCACCTGAATATTCGCCCCCAGACGCGACAATTCCGGCGCGTGCATGAAGCGATTTTCGAATATGTTTTCGCGGATGACGCTGGTGCCATCTGCGATCGACATTAGCGCCATGAATTGCGCTTGCAGATCGGTCGGGAAGCCAGGATGCGGCTGCGTATCGATATTGATGGCTTTCAAAGCCGACCCATTGCGCTGAATTCGGATCGTGGCCGCGCTTTCATCAGCATCCACGTCCACGCCACAACGTTTCAAGGCATCGATCAGGGCGCCGAGAGCGGCCACCGGGGCCCCATTCAGAGTAACGTCACCACCAGCTGCGGCGGCTGCCATGGCATAAGTGCCCGATTCAATACGATCTGGCATCACCGCATGCTGTGCACCGGACAAGCTCTCCACGCCTTCAATTCGCACGGTGGCGGTCCCGGCGCCGGAAATTCTGGCACCCATGCTGTTCAGGCAATCTGCGAGATCGGCAATCTCTGGTTCACGGGCGGCATTTTCCAGCACCGTCTCGCCGTTGGCCAAGGTCGCCGCCAGCATGGCATGTTCCGTCGCGCCAACCGAAACGAAAGGAAACACGATCTTCGCGCCTTTCAGACCATGGATCGCGGCGGCTTTGACATAGCCGGCCTCGACCTTCAGGTCCGCCCCCATGCCTTCCAATGCCTGCAAATGCAGATCGACCGGTCGCGCGCCAATCGCGCATCCACCTGGCAGTGAGACCGTCGCATGACCTTCTCGCGCCAGCATGGGACCCAGCACATTGAAGCTCGCCCGCATTTTTCGAACCTGATCATAAGGCGCGATGGTCGAGGTCAGCTCGGCCGCGTTCAGGCGGCACTCGCTGTCGCCTTTCGGCCAATAGACCTCAACGCCCAGGCTTACCAGAAGCTGGCTCAGGAACCGCGTATCCGCCAGATTTGGCATATTGGTCAAAGTCAGCGGCTCGCGCGTCAGCAGACACGCCGCCATCAGCTTCAGAGCGGAATTCTTGGCGCCGGATACCGGGATCGTGCCGTTCAGCTTTTGCCCGCCGGTGATTTTCAAACTGTCCATGACCCGTGTCTATAGCGACGCCAACGGCGAACGAAAGGCGCAATTGCGGCGACACCGCAGCAGTGTCTTAACAGACTTTGACATTTTATCGAATATCGATATATATCGATTATGACTGCAAGAAGATATGGATTTGAGCCCGGCGATGTTGTCGCCATCCCGTTTGGAATTGGCCTGTCGCACTATGGCATTGTCACGGCGCAAGGCACGGTGATCTCAAACTCCCGCAAGCATGGCGGCGTGGTCGAACAAAGCTTTGCGGCATTCTCAAATGGCAAGCGGGTCCGTCTGTGCGAACGCACCGACGCGCTTGGCGGTGCCATCGCAGAGACGCGGGCGCGACGGCGTAAGGGTCAAGACTACCACCTCACCGAATCAAACTGTGCGCATTTCTCGCGTTATAGTCATCGCCAGAAGCCAACATCCATCCAGATCGCATCCGCAACGGCACGTACCTTTGCGGATATGATTTTTGGCGGGCGGCGCTAGGCCTCAGGACCCGGATTTATCAGAAGGACTCGGCGATTGATCCGTAGATTTCGCTTTACGCGACGCGGCTTTTCGGCGTTTCAAATTGTCTCTCAGCGCCGCTTTAAGACGGTCGTCACGTTCGGGGGTCTTGGTTTTGTCGGCCATGATTGCAGTGTTTGTCCAGAAACGGTCTTTTCATCTTGTCATGCTTAAGCTAATCCCCGGCAACACAAAAGGCCGCGGTAGCTCAGTGGTAGAGCGCATCATTGGTAATGATGAGGTCGGGAGTTCAATTCTCCCTCGCGGCACCAGCAT
>JBCCCT010000137.1:0-9134 GCA_039033355.1 Pseudomonadota bacterium
CCCGCTGACTGATTGCCTTCAATCACGATGGCCGATCCGGTTTGCAGATTGATATCCCCGGTATGGGTGCCACCGCTCTCGAGACGGATGCCGACGCGGTTTTCCCCGATGGCCAGGGGACCGTCATCGTCATCATCATCGTCGGTATCCTCACGCGTATAGTCTTCTACGATGCTGATGCTGCCACTCATGGTCAAATCGCCGGTTCGATCAGCTTCGAGGACGATCCCCGTCACATTATTCGTATCCTCGATCAGAATGCTGCCATCATGCGTAATGTTATTGTCGCTATCCATGGTCACGGCGACTTGTCCTTCGACCCCCGTGAGCTCGATCGAGCCATCCTCAGTGATGGTGATATCACCTGGCGCGCCATTGGCGATCGTGGATGTGGTCACCGGCTCGGTCGTCTCTGTCGAGATCTCCTGCGCCAACGCATAGGGGGCGCACGCACTTGTGCAAATGACAAGCGGCCACTTTAGGACCCGCGTCAACGCGCACGGGTTCTGTCTGGATTTTGGATGCATTTAGAGTCGTAATCCTGGTCAAAAAGCTAAATTTTCAACGCAGTCCTTACGGTTTGGACGGAATGATATGCGATGACAAGAATACGAATTGGTAATGTTGTATCCGTCATTGCCCGGCCCGCAGGAACTGGTTGCGGCCCTTGAACGCACGACCCATCGACATCAGTCGCCGCATGACAGTCTTTTCATCTTTTGCCTGGCTTCAGACAAACCGCCGCAGCGACGTTGGAGCATGGACTGGTTAGGAGGAGCGCATGCGGTGTGCGAGCATGATCCGGTTTCTGATCCTGGCCTTTGCGAGTCTGGCCTATCTCGCTAATGGCGCGCAGGCGCACCTGAAAATCTCGCATGGCGATACAATCGAGTTGATGCTCTGCAGCACGGGTGCTGAGCGCGCCGTCCAATTGCATTTGCCCGGCGAACCCGCCGAGGAAACCGAAGATACGTGCTGCGGCGATTGTGCGCCAACACCCGCCATTCTTTTTGCGCCGCTGCCTGTCATAGACGTGACATTGCGCCATGCGATCGCGGCAACAGGACCCGCCCTTGTGTTCGTATTTCCGCGTTCGCCTCTTTGGCCGGGCGCTCCACCAAATGGACCACCCGTTTCTGACAAAGCCTCTGCATAATTATGTCCGGCGCCCACGCGCGCCTTTTGCTTTGTGAGAAAATCAATGAAATTCAGATTATTAGCGGGCACTGCTTTGCTGTGCTCAGCCCTGCCTGCCATGGCCCATGAAGGCGATGGTGGCAACGTAACTTACGCCACCGACCATGCCCCGATCGGGGTCATGGCTGATCATCGCCACAAGAAGGGCGAGTGGATGCTATCCTATCGCTACATGTATATGGACATGTCCGGTAACCGGGATGGTACCGATTCAATCTCTCCGGACGAGATTGTCACGACCGTGGCCAATCCGTTCGCCAACCCACCCATGTCCCCGCCGACCCTGCGTGTCGTTCCGATCGATATGCCGATGCAAATGCACATGGTTGGTGGCATGTACGGGCTGAGCGACCGCATCACCCTGATGGCCATGGGCATGTATGTGGACCTGGAAATGGATCATATCACGTTCCAGGGAGCTGCCGGGAC
This sequence comes from Pseudomonadota bacterium, assembly GCA_039033355.1. Lineage (GTDB taxonomy): Bacteria > Pseudomonadota > Alphaproteobacteria > Caulobacterales > Hyphomonadaceae > Henriciella. Next base: position 1,627 of record JBCCCT010000137.1, read on the forward strand.
CACACGCCTGGGCGAGTTCACCACCGAAACCGCCGGCATTGGCGACACCACGATCGGGGCGATTATCGGCCTTGATGATGGCAGCTATGAACACCGCCAGATCAATCTCGGCCTTGCGGTGTCGCTGCCGACCGGGTCGATTACGGAGACCGACCAGATCCTGACCCCCATGGGCACGACGCCCAGCCCGCGGCTGCCCTATCCAATGCAGCTTGGATCCGGGACATTCGATCTGAAACCCTCCCTGACGGCGCGGTCGCGAACCGGGCGGTGGAGCTATGGGGCGCAGGCCTCTGCCATTCTGCGTTTGGATGAGAATGATGAAGGCTACACGCTTGGTGATGTCGCGGAAGCAACGGCCTGGTTGGCCTTTGAGCCGCAGCCCTGGATTTCGTTTTCCGGGCGACTGAAAGGTCGATCGGCGGGTCAGATTGAAGGCAGTGATCCCGTCATCACGGCGCCGGTTCAGACCGCTGATCCTGACAATCATGGTGGTGAAACGCTGGAAGTTCTGGCCGGTATAAACCTGGCAGGCCAGACCGGCTGGCAGAAGGGACATCGGATCGCTGTCGAGATTGGTCTGCCGCTGCATCGCGACCTGAACGGACCGCAGTTGGAAACGGATCTGACCTTCACGTTGGGATGGCAAAAAGCCTTCTAATCCTATTTTCGCGACCAGGCGCTTCCCGCGCCTGGTCGCCTTCACATCGCGTCAGGTCAGTTTGACGTCCCTTGGGGAGATGAGGCAGACCCTTCTCTGAACCGGGAGGGTCTCGCATGCACTTGTTGAACAGTGACGCGCCGCTGATTGTCTATGTTGATATCAAAAGCCCTTATGCCTTCGTGGCGACCCGACCGACGCTGGCACTGGAGGCGGAGCTCGGGCTGCAATTTGATTGGCGGCCCCTGACTTTGGATATTCCGAGCTATCTCGGGTCGGCGAAGAAGAAGGAAGGTAAAGTGGTTGCCTCTGAAGGGCGAAGCCAGCGTACCTGGAATGCGATCCGCTATTCGTATCGCGACGCGCGCCGCTATGCAGAGCGGCAGGGATTGATCCTGAAGGGCACCGAGAAGATCTGGGATTCTTCTCTAACGAACATTGGCATCTTGTGGGTCATGCGTGAGGCGCGTGATCGGTTGGCCGCGTATTTCGAGGCGGTCTATCCGCCATTCTGGCGGCGTGAGCTTGATATTGAAGACATCAGTGTCGTCGAGGCCTGCTTAAAAGAAGCGGAGGTCAGCACTGAGGGCTTCCGGGCTTTTGCGGACGGCGAGGGGCGGGCCTTGCATGATGAGCTGCAGCCGCAATTCCATCCAAACGGTATATTTGGCGTCCCGACTTATGTGCTTGGCGATGAGATCCTGTTTGGGCGAGAGCATATTCCGTATTTGCGCTGGGCGCTGACCGGTCGCCAGGGCGTGGCCCCTGACATTGCTTATGAGATTGCCTGATGCTGACCCTCTATATCGATTTCAAATCACCGTCCGCCTATCTCGCCATGGCGCCAACGCTTGCGCTGGCGAGGCGTCATGGATTGCAGATTGACTGGCGCCCCTTTCGCACAGTCGAGCGGGATGTGCCCAGGCTCGGTCAGGAAGAGACGGTGGGCGACAGTCATCGCCGGGTCCGCGCCGCGGCCTTGCGCGAACAAGCGATCAAGTATGCGCGCCATCAGGACATCACGCTGACGTTTCCGGCCGAACTCGGCTCGACGGATCTGGCGCTTGGAATCCTGGCCACCTGGACCGGCGACCGCCTGCCGTTCATTCAGGCGGCATTTCGCGCCTATTGGCAGGATCATGCCAATCTCGATGATCCTGACACAATCGCAAACATCCTCGAGGATATCGGACGGCCAGTCGCGATTTCGAAAGCTGAGGTCTCGGAGGCGCTCGACTCAGCGCTGGATCACGCGGACGAGGTCGGCATTGTCGGGGCGCCGGGTTATGTCATTCAGGATCAGATCTTTATCGGCCGCGAGCATCTGCCCTGGATTGAAGACCTGATCGTGAACGCCGCAGCGGCGAAAGCCTAATCGTCAAAGCCGACAAAAACCGCACCTTCGTCGACGGACTTGCGGGTCGATACCACCGCATTGGCGGGGAAATTGTCATCTGGCCAACCCATGGCGACGCAGATCATGATGACCTGATCGTCGGGAATGCTGGCATGTTCACGCACGACCGGCGATTGCATGATTCCTTGCGAATTGATCACGCAGCCGAGCCCTTTCGACCAGGCCGCATTGACCAGGGCATTGACCACCGCGCCGCAATCAAACGGTGCAATGTCCGACCCATGGATGGATCGGTCATAGGTCACGACGATCGAGACCGGTGCATCAAACTGGCGAAACCCGCGCAAGACCCAGTCCTGGCGTTTCTCCTTGTCATGGCGCTCAATGCCCATGGCCTGGAACAATTGGATAGCAATGCCGATCTGGCGTTCGCGATGGACGCCTTCATAGCCGGGTCCACCGCGAAATTCTCGGGAATCCGGGACGCCCGCGAGATTGCGCTCGACATTGCCCTTGCGGATCCGGTCAAGCGGGTCGCCGGTTACGACATAGAAATTCCAGGGCTGTGTGTTCAGCGAGGTTGGCGCGCGCATGGCCATTTCGAGCACGTCCCGGATCAGCGCCTTGGGCACGGGTTTGTCCTGATAGCCGCGTATGCTGCGACGTCCCATTACAACATCTTGATAGTCCAAAGGCTCGCCTCCTGAATGTTCGACAGGGACCCTGTTATCGGATTGCGCGCCCGCGTTAAGGCCTGTCTCAGCGTGAAGGTGAACCTTTTTGGCCTCTGGGCCGACTATCACTATGCAAGCCAGTGGGAGACAATGCATGGCGGCGAAACACACCCAGCGCGTATTTGACGAATATCTCGTCACCCTGGCGCGGTCCGGGGATCGCCGTGCGGCCAATCGACTGGCGGCGCGATGGTATCCGCGTCTGATGCGCACGGCGATGCGGCTGCTGACCGATCGCAATGAAGCGGAAGAGGCGGTGCAGGAGGCCTGGGCTGGCATATGCCGCGGATGGCCGCGTCTGTCAGATCCCGCCATGTTTCCGGGCTGGGCGTTTGGTATCTTGCGCCGCAAATGCGCCGATCGAATCCGCAAGGTGCAGACGGATCGGCTTCGCACCGCGCCGCTCGACGCCGCGCCTGAACCGAGTCAGCCGGCGCGCGGTGAGATGCAGGTGGAGATTGACCAGGCCCTGGCTGGCTTGAGCGATGATCACCGGCTCGCCGCGATCCTGTTCTTCGGCGAAGGGCTCCGTCTCAATGAGATTGCCGCTGTCACCGGCGTTCCAATCGGAACCGCCAAATCGCGCATTTTTCATGCGCGCCAACATTTGAAATCCTGTCTGAAAGGAGAGACCTGATGAGTAATTTTGAAGATCGTCTTTTGACCAGCCTGAGCGCTGATGATGAAGCCTTCCTGAAGGAGCTTGAGGAGGATGTCGGCCTGTTCCAGCAATTGGGCATGACGTTCAGTGGCCCTCTGCGTTACTGGACCGCGTTCGCGGTTGTGTTCAGCTTTGTCTTTTTCGCGCTGTCGATCTGGGCCGGCTATAACATGTTCATGGCCGAAGAGCTGAAAATGGTGATTATCTGGGGCGTCTTTTTCGGCTGGATGAGCCTGGCTGTCGGTCTGATCAAGGTCTGGTTCTGGATGCGGATGAACCTGTTAAACGTCCTGCGTGAACTGAAGCGTATTGAGCTGCGGCTCGTGAAGGGCGCCTAGGCGGCTTCCGTCGTCATGGCGACAAATACATCTTCCAGGTTGGGTTGCTCGGTCGACAGATCGGCAACCCCGATCCCGGCTTCGCGCACACGCTCAAGCAGCCGCCCGATTCCGGTCTCTGAACTGCGGAAAGTGATATTCAGCACGCCATCCGCAGCGATCACGGCGTTCAGGTCGGACAGGGCGTCCGGTAGGTCGCTGAGCGGCGCTTTCGGCGTGATCTTGAGCAACCGTTGATCGAGACGTGACAGCAGCTGCGGAGTCGGTTCCTGGGCCAGGACTTCGCCATGGCTGATAATCGCAATCTCGTCACACAGCTCTTCAGCTTCCTCGAGATAATGCGTCGTCAGAATGATCGTGGTGCCATTCGCGTGCAGTTCTCGAACATAGGCCCAGAGCGACCGTCTCAATTCCACATCGACGCCGGCGGTCGGCTCATCCAGGATCAGAACTGGCGGATTGTGGACCAGCGCCTTGGCCACCATCAGGCGGCGCTTCATGCCGCCGGACAATTGCCGGACATAAGCGTCTTTCTTGTCGTCCAGACCCACCGCCGTGAGAATATCGAGGCTGCGTCGTTCGGATTTGGGGACACCATAATATCCCGCCTGTAATTCCAGCGCCTGGAGCGGCGTGAAGAACGGATCCATTGTGATTTCCTGATTCACCACGCCGATCGCCGCGCGCGAGGAGCGCGGGTGGTCATCAATATCGAGCCCCCAGATCTTCGCCTTTCCACCTGTCTTGGTGACCAGGCCGGCCAGGATATTGATGAAAGTCGACTTTCCGGCGCCGTTCGGGCCGAGCAGGCCAAAGATCGAGCCGCGCTTGATTTTCAGGTCGATGCCTTTCAGCGCCCGCATTTCCGGGAGTTTGCCCGAAGCGCGGTACGTCTTTTCCAGACCAATGGCTTCAATGGCGTAATCGGGTGTGTTCATAGGGACTCCGTCCGGTCAGGCTGACCGATATAGGTGGCGTGCCCGGATTCGCTCAAGGTTTTTATTTCATTCATCGCACAGGCGCAGCGCCACATTGACGTGTCTCCCGGGGCGGCCTAGTCAGCGAACTGGAGTCCATTATCGCGCATATGCCGGGAAGAGATAGAGAGCCTGCCAATGTCAAATGCCCCGTCTTTCAAAGAACCAGAGACGATTTATGTCGTGGAACGCAAAGTCTCGTGCAATGGCGGTGGCGGCGCGCTGGGCCACCCACTGGTCTGGTATGAAATGGGCTCGGATGACATGGTCGAGTGCATGTATTGCGACCGCCGGTTCATTCTCAAAGGCGGCAAGGCCGACAAAGTCTGATCAAATTCGCTTTCCGTAAGGGCCAATCACGCAGGGTCACGGCTTGTCGTTGACGCGCACGTCAAGCATATCAGGTCTGTATTCCAACTGACAGGAGCAGTCTGATGGCCGAAGCCTATATTGTCGACGCCTGCCGCACGCCCCGCGGCATCGGTAAACAAGGGAAGGGCGCGCTAGCGCACCTTCATCCACAGCATCTCGGCGCGACCGTGCTTGGCGCCATTCGCGATCGCAACAACCTGAACACGGCAGAAGTCGATGATATTATCTGGGGCACCAGCTCCCAGCGTGGTGCGCAGGGCGCCGACCTGGGGCGTATGGCAGCATTGGATGCCGGCTATGATGTGAAGGCATCCGGTGTCACGCTCGACCGTTTCTGCGGATCCGGGATAACGACCGTGAATATGGCGGCTGCACAAGTCATGTCCGGCATGGAAGACATTGTCATTGCCGGCGGCACCGAGATGATGAGCTATACCTCCGCCACAGCAGATCCAAAAGTCCCGCCTATGCTGGATGCCGGCAATATGAGCTTGCGTGAGAAGCACCCGCAATCTCAGCAAGGTGTCTGCGCCGATGCGATCGCAACCCTGGAAGGGATTGATCGCGAAGCGGTGGATCAACTGGCTGTGGTCAGCCAGGAGCGCGCTGCCAGGGCCATCGCTGAAGGACGGTTCGATAGGTCGGTTGTACCCGTCCATAATCCGGATGGATCGCTGGCGCTCGACAAGGAAGAATTCCCGCGTCCCGGCACCACGATGGAAAGCCTTGGTGGCCTGAAGACCGTGTTCAACATGTTCATGGACATCCCGGTCGATGATCAGGGCAACACGTATGGCACCATGGTGACCAAGAAATATCCTGAACTCGAAGGCAAGATGAATCACGTCCACCATGCCGGAAACTCGTCCGGCGTTGTCGATGGCGCCGCGGCGCTATTGCTGGCCTCACAGGATGCGGTCGACAAGAATGGCTGGACACCGCGCGCGCGGATCGTCGCGACCGCGAATATGGGCGACTGTCCGACGCTGATGCTCAACGCACCGGTGAATGCGGCGAAGAAAGTGCTCGAAAAAGCTGGTCTATCCAAGGACGATATCGATGTCTGGGAAATCAATGAGGCCTTCTCGGTGGTCGCCGAGCGGTTCATTCGCCATCTCGAGCTTGACCGTGAAAAGGTGAACATCAATGGCGGCGCAATGGCGCTCGGTCACCCGATTGGCGCGACAGGGTCGATCCTGATCGGTACCGCTCTCGATGAGCTGGAACGCTCTGGCGGCAAGTATGGTCTCGTCACCATGTGCGCCGCGGGCGGCATGGCGCCAGCAGTCATTATCGAACGCGTCTAGTCAAAAGTCTCTGTGACCGCCTCGCTCGTCTGGTCGGCGGGCAGAGGTTGGTCATTGAGACGCCGCGCGCCAATCGCAAATACAATCATGGCCAGTACGGTGAGCCCGGTCGCCAGGAAGAAGGGCGCGCCGGGAAGGTAGAGTCCTTCATCATCCGTATAGGCTGTGAAGATAAAGGCCATCGTCGCCGGGCTGATAATCGAGGCGAGACTATACAGACTGGTAATCGCGCCTTGCAGCTCGCCTTGTGAATCCGCGGGCGTTCGCGCCGTCATCAGGGCCTGGAGGGCCGGGCTCAGGAAGCCGGCAAAGGCGCCGATCGCAATTGCGACATAGATCTGAAGCCCGGTCTGCGCGAAGCCCAGAATGACAAAGGACACCACGCCGATGGCGAGCGCGAAATAGACCGCTTTGACTTCGCCAAACTTCGCAATGACCGGGCCGGTCAATCCGCCCTGAACGCCGGCAACGCCAAACCCATAGACGCTGATCGACAAGCCGATCAGGAAGGGGGTCCAGCCGGCGACTGCGGCGACATAGAATGACCAGATGCTCGAATAGGAATGATTGCCGAGCTGGATACAGAACAGAGCGCCCAGGATGATGAGCACGCTGGGAAACCGGCCGATCGAAATCAGGCTGCCTAGTGGATTGGCACGCGCCATCGAGAAGGGGCGCCGGTTCCGGGCCTCGAGCGTTTCCGGATAGAAGAAGACGCCCCAGATAAAGACCAGGAAGATCATCGCGCCGGACACAATGAAGGGCAGGCGGACCCAGTATTCACCGAGCAGACCGCCAAGCGCCGGTCCGAAAATGAAGCCGAGCCCCAGCGCCGCGCCAGCAAAGCCGAACAGTTTGGCGCGTTCCTCGGGTTCTGAAATATCGACCAGGCTGGCATAGCATGTCGCATAGGTCGCGCCGAAAATGCCGGAGATGATCCGGGCAATGAACAACCAGGTTAGGGTCGGGGCCCAGGCCATGATGAAACTGTCTATCGCAAAGCCGAGCAGGGCGATCAAAAGGATGGGCCGACGCCCGAACCGATCGCTCAAGCCCCCGAGGATCGGCGCGAAGACGAATTGCATGATCGCAAACGTGGTC
>JBCCCT010000138.1:0-9066 GCA_039033355.1 Pseudomonadota bacterium
ATTGCCGAACAGGGTGACACCGGATTCGATGACCATCGTGGCCGGATCGCCTGTCACCGCTGTACCATCCGCGCCGGTATCCACACCCACGTCAACGCGGCCATCCAGCTCGTACAGGTTGCCGCGGGTCAGGCGAACATCGTCCGCCAGAACACCGGAGACGACGCAGACTTTCTGACCATTGATCTCTGTCGCTGAGTCCGTGGTGCCGGTTGGGCATGTGAACTCGTCCGGGAACACACCGAAGGTCCAGCCGGTGGCCCAGTTATCGGTTTCAGAATCATCCGGTCCGAAGGCACCGATATAATTTGTGTCGTCAAACGAAGCATCAATCGCCGGCAGATCCGTCGGTGTCACACCACCTTCCGCTGTACCGGGGAAGAACACGGCCGCGAGGGTGTTCACTAAGGGCAGCGCAGTGTTGAACGTGCCGTTCGGCGCCGCAGCCACGGCTTCAACCGCGGCCACCGTTTCCGGGTCAGAATCAGTCAGGCCGGCACCATTGGTGCCGCAATCGGCGAGGACAGAGGAGAAGCTTGGATCGACGCCGACGCCACCAAAGCTGGTATTGTCGCCGTCGCCCGCGCTGGCATCCCAGGCAAAGCAACCATTTTCATAAACAATCACGCCGTTGAGCAGCCGGCCAATCGAACCGGAATTGGAGCGGAACACTTCATCGCCATCTGTGCCGATAAAGGTAAAATTTGCGATCAGCGGATCAGACGGCAGGACCGCTGACGCGGCTGCGACAGAGCTCTGCTCGGTGATATTGTCACCCCGTCCGGTTGTCTGCTGAACCACGGCATATTGGATGGTGCCCTGATAGCCATTGTCGGTATCGATGGATTCATCATTGTTGCCGTTCAGGACCAGGTATTTCGCATTCACGGTACCGCCGAAGAATTCGACGCCATCATCGGCATTATTATAGACCTGAATGAACTCGACGACGGTGCTGTCGCCGACGCCACCAAAGGCGATGCCGTTCAGCTCATTGTCGGTGGTCAGTTCGAAGCCGGCATGTTTGACCACGACATAGCGCAGCGTGCCGGAATAATCGTCGGCATCATCGCCGCCATAAAGAGCGTCTGGCGAGGTCACGCCTTCGATCCGCTGCTGACAGGCATCGGTGCCGTACGCGTCGCCGCTCAGACAGCGGTTTTGCGGCGCACTGCCCAGAATGACAATGCCGCCCCATTCGCCATCAAAGGTCTCACCCAGATCATTGCTCGGGTCGGAATCATTCTGACGTTCAATGTCCAGCGCACTGGTAAAGGTGATCGGTTGGGTCGCACTGCCGCGCGCTTCGAGGGTCGAGCCACGCGTGACGACCAGGTAATCCTGGCCGGTGGCGCCGACAATGGTCACGCCAGGTTCAATCTCCAGCGATGCAACAGAGCCTGCCGGATCGGTGCCGTCTGCGCCGGTATCAACGCCGACATCAACGCGTCCGTTCAACCGGTACACCAGCCCATCCACGTTCGTGAGCGTCGTGGTTCCGAGCAGTGTGCCGGACAGGATACAAGTTGTGATGCTGCCAATCGGATCCCCTTCTGTGAATCCGGTCGGACAATCCACCGTGGTGCCGCCGGAGCCGCCACCTGAACCGCCACCCGTTGTGGGCGGTGTGGTCGGCGCCGTCGTACCTGGCGATGCAATGTCGCTGCCTTGTGAACAAGCCGCCATCAAACCCAGCGCCAATGCGCTCACAGTCATACGTAATTTCATTGTGTATTCCCCGAATACCGTTGCACAGACGAACGTGGACGGGAGAATCGACCCGCCCTGATTCAGGGTGGACCTATGCGCAGGGAGTGACGGTTTTTTTGCACTGAAACTACGGTTATGTGACAGAGTCAGTCACATAACTGACGCACTAGTTAACTGAAATTAATCTATTTTATTCCGTGTCGGGATCATAGTGCAGCGCCACAAGAAATGTCGATTCAGACGCGTATCTGCGGCGGTTATTATACCTCATCGCGGGTCATTTCATCCGGCTCCGGATCATCAGGCATATGCAATCAGGTCGGTGCACCACGCACTCCAGATCCCCAATGCGAGACAGGGGCCGAAAACAATTGCGACACGATGGCTATCCGAGCGTGTTCTTTGTGACACGGTTAACGCCACCACCAATCCGATTCCTGACGCGATCAGGAGCACGACTGGCAATTCGTAAAGCCCGACCCAGGCGCCACCGGCTGCGAGCAGTTTGGCATCGCCCAGGCCGATCCCCTCATAGCCGCGAGCGCGGCGCCACATCAAAGCCAGTCCCGCGATCAGGACGTATCCGACCACGGCGCCGCTCAGCGCCGGAACCAGGTCCCCGACATGCGCTGCATAACCGAGGCCGAGCGCGACCAGCGGCCAGGTCAGAATATCGAGCAAAAGCCCGGTGCGCAGATCAATATAGCTGAGCAGAAGCAGAGCCGCGCCGAGGCCGAGACTGACCCAGAGGTCCAGGATTCCTGTTCGATTTGCGCTGCCAAAAATGGAAAAGACCAGCCCATAGATCGCCGCCAGGAGCACCGTGATCAGCAGCGCTGTGCGCGTCCCGGTTCGAACCTCTGGAAAGTCAGGCTCATCGGGCGGCGCGGGTACGGTCACGAGCCTCGAAAGCCCTTCGCGACGACAAACAGTTCCGGCGACCCTGCGCGGCTGGCCGGGGGTTTGATATGTTTGACGGTTTTGAAATGCTGTTTCAGGCGCGCCATCATTTCCGGTGTCGCCCCGCCCTGAAAGACTTTCGAACAGAAGGCGCCGCCCGGGCGCAAATGGGCAATGGCAAAGTCGAGCCCCATATCTGCCAGAGCCGCGGTGCGCAGACTGTCTGTCTGTTTATGACCGGTCGTATTGGCCGCCATATCAGACAGGACCAGATCCGGCGCGCCGCTCAGCCCGGTCATCATCTCGGCGACATCGCTCGGCTCATTGACATCGCCCTGCACGATGAAGGCGCCCGGCACCGGCTCGACTTCTAGCAAATCAATCGCGACAAGCTCACTGACGCCCTTGCGCTCGCAGACCTGCAGCCAGCCGCCTGGCGCGCAACCAAGATCGACCACGCGCATACCGGGCCGCAGCAATTTCATCTGCGCATCAAGTTCCAGCAATTTATAGGCGGCGCGGGCCCGGTAGCCCTCGGACTGGGCTTTCTGGACATACGGATCGGAAAGCTGACGCTCGATCCATTTCTTGGAGCTTTCAGACTTGGCGCGATAAGCGATCACCTTGCGCTCGCCCGTGCGACGACCAGACGTCTTCTTGTCGCCGGTTGGCCCCTTCCAGCGACGTTTGCCATCATCGCTCATGCGGAGGCTCCTTCTGCGGCAGGTTTCGGCGCGCCTTTGGGGCGTCGACGACGACGCCGGTTATTACGCTTCGGCCCCTGCATCATGGAAAGAAGCAAGCCTTCGCGAAGCCCCCGATCGGCGATCCGCATATCCCCCCGCGGCGCCAGCGACCACATGCCTTCGACAATCGCACAGCCGGCCAGCATCAACCCGGCCCGGTCAGTGCCGATGGTCGGGAAAGTGTGCATTTTCGCCATGCCGGCAGCGCGTAATTTCTCGACCGTGCCCATCATCGCCTCGCGCGTCATCCAGGCCCCATCGACCTTGTCCCGGCGATACTTGGTCAAGCCAAGGGTGACCCCGGTCAGGCAGGTAACCGTTCCCGACGTCCCGATCACATGTGCCCGGCCGCTGGCGAATGCCTCGCGGATCTCCGGCGCCCGTTTCCATTTGTCGATCTGCCCCATCACATGGGCGAGCATTTGCGGATATGCCTCTTCTTCCGGGAGATGTGCAAAGGCCTCGGTCAGAGTCACGACACCGACCGGCAAACTGCGCCAGGCCAGGATAGGTGGTTTTCTCAACAGGCCTTTCAAACCGCCCTCATGTGCCGGACGCGCATCGACATAGGATAATTCGGTCGAGCCACCGCCAATATCGATCACCAGGACCCGGTCCGTGTCCGGCTCGATCAGATTGTGACAACCAATCAGCGCCAGCCGAGCTTCCTCTTCCGGACCAATAATCTTGAAGGTCAGGCCGGTTTCCTCACGCACGCGCTGGATGAAAGCGGGGCCGTTTTCGGCGCGCCGGCAGGCTTCGGTCGCGATACAGCGCACATGACCGACTTTCTTTGCTTTCAATTTTTTGGAAATCTTGTGGAGCGCATCCATTGCCCGCTCAACCGAGGCATCTGACATCCGCCCCGTCGCCGCCAGGCCTTCGCCCAGACGCGCGATCTGCGAGTGAGAATCGACCACGTTGAAGGTATCGCCGCGACGTGCGGCGATCAGCAATCTGCAATTGTTCGTCCCCAAATCCACCGCCGCGTAGAGCGGCGGCTTCCGACGCTTGCGAGACCCGGATCGATTGTTCGTCTTCCGGTCATCTCGCACTTTATTTAAAGTCATGTGCTGACCAAATCTTGTATGTTGGCCAAAGCTGTAGCACACAAAGAACAGACGAGCTACGGGCCGAACGTCATGAAACGCTTTATGCGATTGTTCGGGGGAGAAAAACCCGCGAAGACACAACCGGTTACAGAGCCACGGGAGGTCCCGGACCTGCCGAATGCCATTCCAATGCGTCAGGCAAAATACCAGATCGGTCAGGTTTTGCGGCATCGTCTTTTTGACTTTCGCGGCGTCGTCTTTGATGTCGATCCTGTATTTGCGAATACAGATGAGTGGTATGAATCGATCCCCGAAGAAGTCCGTCCGTCAAAGGATCAGCCCTATTATCATTTGTTCGCCGAGAATGAGCGCACCCATTATGTCGCTTATGTCTCAGAACAGAATCTCGTGCCCGATGAGAATGATACGCGGGTCAGTCACCCCGACATCGCCAAAATGTTCGAAGTGACCGATCAGGGCTATATCCTGAAATCTGCCCAGCGCAATTAAGTCGGTTTCACCGCCTCGGGCGTCGCGGCTTGAAAAGCCGGCAATTCATTACATTTGCGGTCCAGGTCGAGCAGTGTCGGGAACGCAGACAGGTCCAGGTTAAACCGGCGCGCATTATAGACCTGCGGAATGAGACAGATCTCCGCTAATCCCGGGTGATCGCCGAATAGAAAACCGGATGTGGATTTGCGCGCATGCGCCTCCAGCGCTTCAAACCCGCGCGACACCCAGGTGCCATACCAGGCCGTGACGGCGTCCGGCGTCGCGGCGAAATCCTCGCGCAGATATTTCAGCACGCTTGAATTGTTGAGCGGGTGAATATCGCATGCCACAGTGTCGGCGAAGGCGCGGGCGCGCAGGCGGTCATGCGGATCCGAGGGCAGAAAGGACGGGGTTGGATATGTTTCTTCCAGCCAGTCCAGGATCGCCATGGATTGGGAATGGACTTCACCATCAATGATCACCGTCGGCACGCGCTGCTGCGGGTTCAGGGCGCGATAGGAGTCCGAGTTTTGCGCCAGGACGTCCGGATGCAGGTTCACCTCTTCACTTTCAAAGACGAGCCCCTTCAGATTGAACGCAATGCGCAGGCGGTAACAGGCCGAAGATCGCCAATAGTCGTACAGTTTGATCACTAAATTCCCTCCGCACTCGATCACTTCTCGTCATATGCCCCAAGACATATCCAGACTCACTTGCTATATTAGTTGCATGAACAACCAATTTGCGAAACCCGCCCACGCCAATCCGGATTGGACCATCGATCAGGGCTGGTCGGATTATACCCCGTCTGAGCATGCAGTCTGGGATACTTTGTACCAACGTCTGATGCAGGTTCTGCCTGATCGGGCGGCGCCGGAATTCCTGAAAGGACTCGAAGCGCTCGACCTGCACCGCGGCGGCATCCCGAATTTCGAAACCATTTCGGGCGAGTTGGAAGCCCTGACGGGATGGCGCGTGGTCGCGGTTCCCGGTCTGGTGCCAGACGATGTCTTCTTCAATCATCTTGCCAATCGCCGGTTCCCGGCGGGTAATTTCATCCGCAAGCCAGATCAGCTGGATTATATTCAGGAACCAGATGTCTTTCACGACGTCTTCGGGCACGTCCCGATGCTGACCGATCCGGTGTTCGCTGATTATATGGAAGCCTATGGCAAAGGCGGTTTGCGATCCCTGCGCCATGCCTCGCTCAAAAATCTCGCGGCGCTTTACTGGTACACGGTCGAGTTTGGTCTGATCCGCACCGAACAGGGACTGCGCATCTATGGCGCCGGCATTGTCTCCTCGCCGGCAGAGAGCAAGTTCAGTCTTGAAGACCCCTCGCCCAACCGGATTGGCTTCGATCTGAAACGGCTGATGCGGACCGATTACCGGATCGACGATTTTCAGCAGACCTATTTCGTCATCGACAGTTACGAACAGCTTTTCCGCGCGACCGTTGATACCGATTTTGCGCCGCTCTATGCCGAGCTGCAAGGTCAGTTCGATCTCCGCCCTGAAGACGTGCTCGAGACGGACGATGTGTTGACCCATGGCAGCCAGGCCTATGCCAAGGCGGGTGGGCGGTTCGTCGCCTAAGGCAGCAACAAAGAGGCATCCCCATAAGAGTAAAACCGATACTCGTTGGCGATCGCATGCGCATAAGCCGCTTGCATCACATCCGTTCCGATCAGGGCGCAGACCAGCATGAACAGACTGGACCGCGGCAAGTGGAAATTGGTCACCAGCGCGTCGGTCGCACGGAACGCATAGCCGGGCGTCAGAAAGATATCTGTCGGGCCCGTCGCCGCTTCAATCACACCATCTGGCCGCGTACAGCTTTCCAGCGTGCGCAAGGCCGTGGTTCCGACGGCAACGCATTTATGCCCGTCGCCGCGCGTTCTATTCAGCGTATCCGCCACTGCAGGTGTCAGCTGCCGCCACTCTTCGTGCAGTTTGCCGCTTTCGATTTGCTCATCCTTGAGCGGTGCAAACGTCCCCAACCCGACATGTAACCGGACTTCGGTCCGCTGAATGCCCGCGGCTTCAATTTCCGCCAGAAGGCGCGGCGTGAAATGCAAGCCGGCGGTCGGCGCGGCCACGGATTTTGCATCATTTCCCGCGAAACTGGTCTGATAGGTCTCGCGATCCTGCGCATCGGCTGGGCGACGGCGGGCAATATAAGGCGGCAAGGGCATGGCGCCTGCCGCGTCAATGGCCGCATTCAACGCGTCGCCAGACTTGGAAAAGCGCAAGACGAGCTCGCCATCCGGCCGTTTTTCGAGAATCTCGACTGATAGATCGTCCGAGATCTTGATCTGGTCACCCGGCTTCATCCGCTTGCCGGGTCGCGCCAGCGCCAGCCAGTCTGTGTCAGACTGCTGCCCCACCAGATTGATATCCACCGCCACATCCGAGCCGAGCGCATCCCGGGCGGGGCGCACGCCTTTCAGTGCCGCGGGGATGACGCGCGTATCGTTGAAAACGAGATGATCGCCGGAATTGAGATAGTTTGGCAGATCCCGGACAGAGGCATCCTCAAGCCGTCCATCGCCATGCACCACGAGCAGGCGCGCGGCATCCTGCGGCGTCACCGGGCGCAGCGCGATATGGCTTTCTGGCAGATCGAAATCGAAGGCCGACAGATCGGTCAGGGCAGACCCCTATTCCACCACAGCCGGCACAGCGGGAATGTCACACAGCTTCACGCGCCGGGAATCCGCATTGGCGAGAATGGTTTGCCACTCTTCGGTGTCGGTCCGCTGAACAAAAGCCCGTGGACGCTCGGCCTCTGGCAAGTCGGCGGCCAGCCTGGCAGAAATGACGACATCCGGATTGGCAATCGGAAACCCGTCCGGCGTTGGCCCAAGCTTGATCGACTGGATCACATCCAGGCCGGTCAAAGCGCGGCCCTTGGCAGTATATTTGTAATCAAGATGCTGACCGTCTTCACTGATCAGGAAGAATTGTGCATTGCCGGAATTCACATCATCTGTTCGCGCCGTGGACAGCACGCCCGGGCAATGCGGGATCCAGCTTTCGACCAGCCCATCGACGGACATTTCGGCCAGGAAGCCAGGCTGGGTCGCCATCGGGAAGCCATTATGGAAGCCCCCATCGGCTGAATCTGCCGGGCCAATCGTGTCCATTGGCACCACTGCGGGATCGCGTCGGAAGACAAATTCTGCTTCCAGCGGCTCCAGCATACTGTCAGCGCCATGAGTTTGCTCAATGTCGCCGCCTTGCGCCATGAAGCCCTTGATCACGCGGTGAAAAACTGTCTCATCATACAGACCGGCACGGACATAGGCTCTGAACTGTTCGACATGCGCTGGCGCGACCGCGGGCAAAAGCTCGAGCACGATCTGACCCTTGCTGGTTTCCATGATGACCAGATTTTCCGGATCGACAGCGCGCCAGGCGTCCGGCGCGGCTTCAACATCCGCCATCGTGTAGACGACCGGTTCCTGTTCGACTGTCTGTGCCCCCGCACAAGCCACAAATCCCATTACAGCCAAGCTACTTAGCAGGGTTCTCAGAGTCATTTTCTATACTTCTCCAGTAATCGCTCTTTGACGCCAGGCGTCACGAATGGCGTGATATCACCACCGAAACGTGCAATTTCTTTGACCAATCGCGATGCCACGGCCTGATGCTTTACATCGGCCATCAGGAAGACAGTTTCAATCTCGCGATTCAGTTGCTCATTCATCGCTGTCATCTGGAACTCATACTCAAAATCCGAAACCGCGCGCAGGCCGCGGACGATGACATTGACCTTCTGCTCCATCGCGAAATGCATCAGCAGCATGTCAAACGGTTTGACCTCGATCTTGGCCAGGCCTGGTCCTTCCAGCGCGCCGCATTCCTCCTCCATCATGGCAATGCGTTCCTCGAGCAGGAATAGTGGGCGTTTGGCTTCACTGACAGCGACGCCGATGATCAATCGGTCGACCAGCTTCATGCCGCGACCAATAATATCCAGATGTCCCATGGTGACCGGATCAAAAGTTCCGGGATACAGCCCTACGCGCTCCATTGTCTTCCTCCGCACGCCCGGCCAGCCAATCGAAGTAAATCCGGGCGTTTCTAGGACTCTTCTGTATCGTCTTCGCCATTGTCTGCAAGACGTGCCACAGAGACAACGCGCTCATCTTCCTTGGTGCGCA
>JBCCCT010000139.1:0-9030 GCA_039033355.1 Pseudomonadota bacterium
AACCCGGTAAAGATCATCCAGATCATGAAGACCAGCTCGCCCATCGAGAAGATGAGCAGCCAATCCACGGCCAGGTCTGGGGCGGCATATCTCTGAATATGCATCAGAATATAGGACAGACCGGCGAGGATGAGCAGAACGCCAAGCCAGTTCGGAATGTCGCGGCTTCTGAAAACCGCAATGCCCAGCGTCACCAGGTGAAACCCGAAAAAGAACAATGCGAAGGCCGTGGCGGCGTTTGCCGAATTCAGCTTGGCCATGACCGCGTTTTGTAGCGCGGGGTCGCCAAGGGTCGCGGCGAGCTCCGCGGATGTGGCCAGGTCATAGACCTGAAACGTGAAGATCAGCCCGACAAAAGCCAAAGCAGCATAGACCAGTCGGGTCCAGCCGACGAGTTGCGCAAAGGCGGCCTGCCCCGGTCTGACCAGCCAATACAGCGCCCAGGCGACAAGGATATCGAGACAATAGGTGCAGAAAAGCAGGAAGGCCCCAATCAGATACGGTGTGCCGCCGGTCGTCTGCAACGCCGTGACCGTGGCAGCAGCATCCCCTTCGACACTTCCCTGCGGCAGAAAGTAGAAGAAAGCGGGCGGCGCACACATCACCATTAAAAGCAGGCCGAAGCCAGCGGTCAGCGCCGCATCATTGAAACTGAGCCCGCGATCCTGTTCAGCCGTGTTCATCATTCCGTCCTCATTTTCCAATTCGATGAACGCACGCATAATTCGTGTCATCCGGGGGCGCGGAGGTCAATCTTCTGCGCCGTCAGCGTTCAAACCAAAAATCATCGAACGTTCACAGACCTTTCAACATCTGCCTGATAGGGACGGTGATGAGGGAGATTTTCCATGTCGACATCCGTATTTGAACGCCTCGTGCTGACCCTGGGTATTCTGTTTGCGCTGGCCTTCATGATCATTGTTGTGCCGCCTCTGGTGCAAAGCGGTGATGTGATTGGCGCCTTTGCCGCCGGGTTCGTGAATCCCTATTCCAGCGGCTATTCCCTGGATGTCATCCTGTGCGCGCTGATCCTGTTTGTGTGGATTTTTTACGAGCGGAAGTCGCGCGGGATCAAACATGGCTGGATCGCTATTCCGCTGTCTTTCGTGCCAGGCGTTGCGACCGGCTTTGCGGTCTATCTGGTGCTGCGGTCCCGACAGCTCGAAAAGGAGCAGGCCGTCGTCTAGGCCGCGCTAGCCCCAGAGCTCGCGGCTCGGCGGGGCGACAAACCCGTCGCTATAGCGCAGCTTGTGCGCGACATCTTTTTCCAGCCAGAGCGGGCCATCGAGATCAATCAGATCTGCCACCTGGCCAAGCAGCAGCGCCGGCGCCATGCTCAGTGACCCTGCCACCATACAGCCAACCATGGTGGCCATGCCGCACTTTCGGGCCTCTTCCATCATGACCAGTGCATGGGTCAGGCCACCCGCCTTGTCGAGCTTGATATTGATCGCGTCATATTTGCGGGCGAGCCCCTGAATATCATTGCGCGTGTGCACGCTCTCATCGGCGCAAATGGCGACATGTCCGGGCCGACGGGTCAGCGCCTGATCGTGACCAACCGCAAAAGGCTGCTCGATCAGGACCACGCCAAGATCGGCGGCGCGGGCCGCCAGATCCGGAAAGTCTTCTGGTGACAGGCCTTCATTGCCATCCAGCACCAGTTTGGCATCCGGCCGGGCGCGGCGCACCGCTTCGACCCGCGCCATATCATCCGGACTGCCCAGTTTCAGCTTGAGAATCTTGGCCGACGTCGCTTTTGCAGCATTGGCCATGGCCTCGGCCTCATCCAGGCTGATGGTCATCGTGGTTGGCAGGGACATCGGCTCCGGCAGACCAGCCAGAGCCCAGACGGGCTGGCCGGATTGCTTGGCCTCGAGGTCCCACATGGCGCAATCCAGGGCGCATCGGGCGGCGCCGGCCGGCATCCGCTTTTGCAATTCGTCGCGCGTTAACCCTTCCTGCACCGCTTTCTCGACGCCCGAGAGCTGCGCCACGACGCTGACCCGGCTTTCATTGTAGCGGGCATAGGGCACGCATTCGCCGCGCCCCCGGTGCTCGCCATCAATCAGCTCCACAACCACAGTCTCTGCGGTCGATTTGGCGCCGCGCGAGATTGCAAAAGCCGCCTTTAGAGGCGAAGAAACAGGGGTGATGGTCATCTGGCGCATGGATGAAGTCTTTGCCGGATTGGTAAAATTTGAATGACAGTCTGGGGGCCGTCTTAAACGCTGATGGGTTAAGGTAAATAGTGTTGAGACCAGGTGAACAATCCTTGGCCCCTGCGTTTGAATATTTTGGGGGCGACCGCCCGCGGCTGGTGCTGCAGGGCGCATGGGTGGTTACATCACTGGCAGACCAGGACGCGGCGCTGCGTCTTTTGGCGGATGAAAACGCTGAAACCAGGCTGGCTGAACTCGATCTGAGCGGACTGGATGCGGTCGATACAGCAGGTGCTTTCCTGATTGATCGGGTGTTGCGTGGCTTCGCCGCGAGCGAGCCCACGATCACCGGCGCCACGCCTGAAGCGCTCGCCCTGCTATCGCAAGCGCGGACCCTGGCCACGCAAGAAGAGCATGCGCCGCCGGTCCGTGAAGAGGGACACGGCTTTGTGGATCTGCTTGAGCGGACCGGGCGCAATGCCGAACATATGTGGCAGGAGGCGCTGGAATCGCTGTCATTCCTCGGCGCGACGCTGCTGGCCATCTCAACTGTCGTCTGGCGGCCAGCCAAGATGCGCTGGACGGCGCTGGTGTCGGTCATGGAAGATGCCGGCCTGGATGCCGTGCCGATCATTGCCTTTCTCAGCTTCTTTGTCGGCATGGTGGTTGCCTTTATTGGTGCGACGACGCTGGAACAGTTCGGCGCGACCATATTTGTGGTCGAGCTGGTCGGGTTCGGTGTCTTACGGGAATTGGGCGGCGTGCTGGTTGCGATCATCATTGCCGGCCGGACCAATTCGGCCTTCACGGCGCAGATCGGTGCGATGAAGATGCGCCAGGAGATTGATGCGATGCAGACGCTCGGGCTCGATCCGATGCATGTCATTGTCGCGCCGCGCGTGCTGGCCATGATGATCATGGTCCCCGTCCTGACCTTTATCGGCATGCTGACCGCGATTGCGGGCGGCATGACCGTGGGCTGGTTGGTCCTGGACATCAATCCGACCGTTTTCTTCAACCGGATGCAGGACAGCGTCCCGATCGATCAGTTCTGGATCGGTATGTCCAAGGCGCCGGTCTTTGGTCTGGCCATCGCCCTGATCGGGTGTCGGCAAGGGCTTGAGGTCGGTGGCAGCGTTCAGTCGCTCGGCCATCACACGACCAAATCCGTGGTTCAGGCGCTGTTCTCGATCATCGTCATCGATGCCCTCTTCGCCATTCTCTACATGGAGCTGGGGATATGAGTGAGGTGGCGATCAAGGTACGTGGTCTGAAGACCGCTTATGGCACGCACGTGGTGCATGAAAATCTCGACCTCGATGTGCGCAAGGGCGAAGTCCTGGGCGTGATCGGACCGTCCGGGACCGGCAAGTCGGTTCTGTTACGCGCCATTGTCGGCTTGAAAACACCTGCCGCGGGCGAGGTGCACGTGTTTGGCGAGGACGTGATCCATCTGCAATCGGAAGATCATTCGGCGCTGCAACGCCTCTGGGGCATCATGTTTCAGGATGGCGCGCTGTTCTCCAACCTGACCGTGCGCGAGAATGTCATGGTGCCGATGAAAGAGCATACCGAATTGCCGCTGCGCCTGATGAAAGAACTCGCGGACCAGAAAATCCGGATGTCAGGTCTCGAGACCTGGGCCGGGCGGAAATACCCGTCTGACCTGTCCGGCGGGATGCGCAAACGGGCCGCGCTGGCCCGGTCCATGGCACTGGATCCGCCTTTGCTCTTCCTGGACGAGCCGACCGCCGGACTTGACCCGATCACGGCAGCAGGATTTGATCAACTCATCCGCGATCTGCAGAAATCATTGGGATTGACGGTGTTTCTGGTGACCCATGATGTCGACACGCTGGCGGTCACTTGCGACCGGATTGCGGTACTGGGGGAGAAACGCATTCTCGCAGTTGGCACGATGGATGAATTAAGACGGGAACCCCATCCCTGGATTCAGGACTATTTTGGGGGCCCGCGTGGCCGCGGCGCAATTATGGGAGCCGGATGATGGAAACACGCGCGAATTATGCCCTGATCGGCGCCTTCGTTCTGATGGCAGCCGCGGCGGTGATCGGCTTTGCCTTGTGGCTTGGCTCGTCCCAGTTCAATCGCGACTTTTCGCAATATGATGTCATCTTTCCGGGCCCGGTTTCGCTCGAGGAAGGCGCCTCCGTGCGCTATATCGGGATCAAGGTTGGCGAAGTCGAAAGCGTGCGGATCGACCGCCGCGATGCGTCCATGGTGCGCGCCCGCTTGCGGGTCGACCGCTCAACGCCGGTCAAAGTCGACTCCACGGCGATTATCGATTTTGCCGGGATTACCGGCGTGACTTTCGTTCAGATCAATGCCGGCAGCGACAGCGCCGGGCCATTGTTGCCTGCACCCTATGAGACCGTGCCGGTGATCCAGGCCGGAGAGACGCCGCTCGCTGCCTTGTTCAATGGCGGCGCCGAAATTGTCGGCCAGGCCGGCATGACGATTGACCAATTGGGACAATTGCTGACCGATGAGAACATCACAGCCATGTCTCAGACCCTGGCCAATGTGCGCGACATCACCTCCGCGATTTCAGCCGAGGATGCTGTGCTTCTGGCGCAAGCGATTGAAACACTCGCCTCGCTGGAACAGGCCGGCGACAATCTCACCAAGGCCTCCGCCGATATCACCTCTGTGGCCGATTCAGTGGACCAGGAACTGGCCAGCCTGAATGTCGAATTGAAGGCCCTGGTCGAAGAATTGAATGGGGCGACCGGCGATGCCAGCGAAATGCTGACCGAGAGCCGCAAGGCGGTTCAGGCCGCAACCGTTCTGGTCGAAGGCGGCGCGTCGAACACTGTGGCGCAGACCAATCTCGCAGCGCAAGAGCTGCGCGTCCTGATCTCGCGTCTTGATCGCCTGACCCGCGAGCTGGAACAGAACCCGCAAGGATTGGTGGTCGGCAAGCCGCTGCCATACGAGGAGTGAGACAGATGAAGATGAAGCTGATCGGACTGGGCCTGGCGACAAGCCTGCTGGCTGCCTGTGTCTCTGTCCTGCCAGAGCCGGAGGCGCCGGACGCCTTGTACAGTATCGAAGCCAATGCCGCGCATGCTGGCCTGGCACATGATGTCACAATACGGGAGCCGGAAGCCGCGCGCCTCGTGGCCGGGCAAGGCATGGTCAGTGAACGCGGTGATGGCGGCTTGCGCATGGTCTCCGGCGCAGAATGGGCTGGCCCGGCGACGCGGCAAATCCAGTTCGCCATGATTGACAGTTTCCAGACCGGTGATGCCGGCAGCGCGGTGGCGCCAGAGCTCGGCATCCTGACCCCGTATGAAGTCGCCAGTCGCCTGTCGGTGCTGAAGCTGAATGGCACACGCGCGACCTGTGAGATGAAGGTTACAGTGATTGCGTCAGTCGATCGATCGCTGCTTGACCAGACCGTGGTGCGGGCCGAGCAGACCGCGACCAGTAACTCTTCTGCTAATCGCGCCATCGCCTTGCGCGCGGCGGCATCAGATTGCGCGTCACAAGCCAGTCGTTTCGTGATCGAGACTCTGCGCGACGCCGCTTAGGCGGCGGAGGTTGAGGTGTTTTGCTGATGCGCGGGCACCGGCAAATAGAAGCTGACCTGCGTGCCGCGACCCTGTTCGCTGGCAATGGTCAGGCGACCGCCATGCATCTCCGCAAATGATTTGGTCAGCGCCAGGCCAAGGCCGGTGCCATCATAATTGCGATCACGAGTATCGCTGACCTGTTCGAACGGTTCGCCCAGCCGGGGCAGGGCGTCTGGCGGGATGCCAATGCCATTGTCGCGAACGGCGACGCGCAATTCCTTGTCTTTCTGATCGACCGTGACGCGCACTTCGCCGCCTTCATCGGTAAATTTGATGGCGTTCGACACCAGGTTCAGGATCATCTGACGAATGGCGCGGTGATCGGCCTCGACCAGGGGCAGGTTCGAATTGGCGGCCAGTTTGAGCGAGATATTCTTCTCCTCCGCCTTGCGCCGGATCATCCGAATGGCGGCATCGACCGGGTCGACAATATCGATCGGATGCAGGTCGACCGTCATCTTGCCGGCATCAATCTTGGCCATGTCGAGCAAGTCGGTAATCATGTCGAGCAAGTGTTTGCCGGAATCGAGAATGTCCTGCGCATATTCCTTGTAACGCTCATCGCCGAGCGGGCCGTACAATTCGCCGACCAGGATTTCCGAAAAGCCATTAATCGCATTGAGCGGCGTGCGCAGCTCATGGCTCATATTGGCCAGGAAGGCATTCTTGGAATTGGCCGAGCGTTCCGCCCGCTGTTTTTCAAGTTTGAGATGGCGGGTCAGTTCCGCCGTCCGCGTTTCCGATCGTTCCAGCTCGGCCACCAGCTTGCGCAGACGGCCCTGCTGCTTGGTCAGTTCCACTTCATTGCGGACATCGCTGGAGACATCCAGACCAACCGTGATCATGCCGCCGCTCTTGGTCGAGCGTTCAACAATCTTGAACCAGGTGCCATCGCGGATTTTCACAATCTCGGTCTGGTCCCCTTCAATGCTGGGGCGACGATCAATGATATTGGTCGCCTGGGACAGCATGACTGTGTCATAGCCCATGCCAGCCCGCACCGTCGGTTCCAGCCCGAAGACGCGGACAAAGGCGCGGTTCCAGTAGATCAGGCGCTTGCGAACATCCCACAGCGCGACAGGCCCGGAAAAACCCTCCAGCGCGGTACGCAAACGGTTTTCCGCCTGGCGCGTCCGGGCGACCGCAACCTTGGTCGCCGTGACATCCTGCAAGACGCCATTGATTGCGCCGGTATGCTCATCCGGCTTGGCCCGCATATCGAGCCAGGTGGACTTATCCTTGCTGGCAAAGACCTGGGAGATGAAGCCGCGTTCCTGCATGGTGCGCAGCGCCTGTTTCAGGCTCTCGACATGATCATCATGCACAAAGCGCAGAAATTCATCGACGGACAGATCAAACGCGGCCTCGCGGCCGAGCAATTCCGCCGCTTCATCGCTGATCGAGATCTGATTGGTCTTGGTGTTCCAGGACCAGAAACCGGCCTTGGCCTGGTTCAGTACGGTTTTCAGAATCCGGCCTGCGCGGGTGGCTTCGCCTTCAAAATTCTCGGATTCGATGCGTCGGCGCTCAAACATGCGAAACAGGCCGAGAATGGCCAAAGCCGGTCCGAGCAGAAGCAGGCCATAGATCAGCAAGCTCAGCATCTCGGCGCGGGACACCGCGGAAAACTCGCTGCGGACGCAGACAGACAAGTCGGCATTGCTGAGCGGCGAACACGCCGTCAATTCGCCCGGGCCGGAAAGTTCTGCGCCTTCGGCATAGGATGAAAGCAGGGTGAATTGACGATTGCCGCGCGCTTCCGGCAGCCAGTCCGGTGCCGGGACGAGGCCAAAGCGCGGTCCGCTGGCAGTGGGGTCAAACACGATGATCACATCGCCTTCGGTCGTCAGTCCGGCCAGCTTGCCTTGCGCGAGCAGCTGGGACGCGGTTTCGCCAGCCCGTCTGAGGCGCGATCCGTCCGTTGCGGTCAAGGCATCCGCCATGGACACGACGCTTTCCAGATCCGGGTGCGCGCGTCCGGTCTGGTGCGGGGTCCAGCCGGCCTGAAAGCCGAGCCGAAGGGTTTGCTCAACCGTATTGATATGCCCGGTCACACGTTCCGAAATGGCAAGCGCTTCACGATGCGCCTCGACCTGTTTGGCCGACATCAGGCGTTGGCGGTCATCATAGAATTTGAAGCCGAGCGCGAGCCCCTCAATCAGAATGATCAGACCGAGCGCTTTGGTCAGGCTGAGGGATGGGCGCGATGTCGATCGGCCCCCCTTGTCTGTTTTTGCCGCTTGCGTCCTCTGACGTGCCACAGCCCGCGCCTTTCTTACGGCGTCTCTTCAGGACGCACTTGCTCATCTTTCAGGTTTCATGTCTGAAAGTTCAGGATTGGTTAACCAATGGCACGATTCTTTGGGCTGAAACGGGGCCTATCCCAGTGTGCGCGTGATGATATCCGAGGCGTTTTTGGACAGATCAACGGCCTGTAATCGCTTCAAAGCCTGCTCCGCTGCGGAGCGGGCTTGCGGCTCAAGCGACTTCCATTGCTCAAACGCGGTCAGCAGCCGGGCGGCGAGCGCTGGATTGGTCTTGTCGGCCTGCTCGATAATCTCAGTGACCAGGGCGTAGCCAGATCCGTCCGCGGCGTGGAACGCCCGCAAATTCTGCATCGCGAATACGGCAATCACGGATCGCACACGGTTTGGGTTGCTGAGGTCAAACGCGGCATGCTGCGTCAGCGCTGCGATGTCAGCCACCGTTCCGGTCGAAGCCTGCACCGCAAACCACTTATCCATGACCAGTGGATTGTCGTCCCACCTGGTTTCAAACGCTTGCAGCGCCGCCGCTTTGCCGGGGCCGCCGGCAGTGCACAGCGCCCGCAGGCTGGACAGGCTTTCGGTCATATTGTCTGCGGCGTCGAACAGGGTTTTCAGCTCGGCATCGGCAGATGCGCCCAAGGCGCTGAGCAGGGTCATGAAGGCGCTGCGCAAGGCGCGCTGCCCGGATTGTTCTGCATCCGGCCGGAAGGGCGAAGGCGAGGCCTTTGCGAGTGTCGCACGGGCATCGTCGACCAAAGCCTCGGCCAGGCTCTGCTGGACAGATTTGCGGGCTTCAGAAAGCGCATTTGGATCAGCCGGGATGTGTTCCAGGAACAGCTCACCCACATCCGGCAAGCGCGTCAACAGCGCGGCAAAGGCCGGATCGTCGAGATTGCGGCGGACGGCATCGGCCAGGGCCGTGACGATGGCCGCGTCGGCCTCGGCTTTCTGATTGTACGCAATGGCCAGGATTTCCTGTTTGACCAGGGCCTGAAGCGCATCCCA
>JBCCCT010000140.1:0-8931 GCA_039033355.1 Pseudomonadota bacterium
AAATCCCGGAAAAGAATGCCGGCTCCATAAGAGACGACAAACCAGATCGCGAGCAAACTCAAAGTCAGACGGATGGTGGCCGCCCAATAGCCTTTCGCGTCTGTTTGGTTGTTATTGGACACGAGTGAGTCCTCCCTGATTATCCTGGACGATAGATTTACCGCCTTACCAGAGTGACTCAGAGTCTGGAACATGCTGGGGTCGGTTTTGGTCTAGGGCTGTTCGGACCGGGATTGTGTTCGCGCAATTCGGCGCTCCCTTAAGCCCCCAAAAATCAGTGCGGCGGCGATAATGACTCCGCCAAACAGGTAGAGCTCGGACAGGCCCAAGCCGGGCGCGAGCAGGGCGGTCGCTAAGCGGAATGAAAACACAGCAGCCATGAGGAGACCCATCGCGATCATGATGTGATGCTTCATTCTGGCGACTCCCTCACTTGATTGGAAAGTTAAGTACAAAATGTGCGGCATTGCCAGTGAGACCTTCGTCGAACGGAAACTCGGGCCTTACCAATAGGGTGACGCGCGACCCCCGCCGACAATTGAGAAATCGCTCAATCCTGCACCAGAGAGTTAAGCGTCCAGTGCAGGTTTGATGATAGTCCAGGACTATCGGGCTGGGTGCCAAAATGTATTTTTCTTTCTTCGGCCAAGAGCGACCTCCCCAAGATGAGAATCGCATGTGGTCCGGCGCCGCAAAGCGATCGAGTCTTCCTGTCAGGCCGCCGCGGAGGAACCGGAATGTCGAGCCAAACAGCCAGCGCCTCAACGGGCGGGATGACAGCTGCATCTGTATCTCACGGCACCAGTTATGGCAGCTTCAACTATCGATCCTATGTCCTGATGTCGTTGACCCTGGTCTACACATTCAACTTCATTGACCGAATCCTGATCAGCGTTGTCAGCGTCCCGATCATCAATGAATTTCAGCTATCCCAGTTTCAGTTCGGTTTGCTGTCCGGCATTGGCTTCGCCTTGTTTTACACGCTACTTGGCATTCCGATCGCGAACTTATCGGAAAAGGTCAGTCGCAAACTGATTATCGGCGTGAGCGTCATCCTCTGGTCATTCGCGACCGTCTTGTGTGGCTTCACCGTCGGCTTCGCGACCTTGCTCCTGGCGCGGATGCTAGTCGGTATCGGCGAGGCCGGATGTACGCCGCCTGCCAATTCGATGATCAGCGATTATTATGCCCCATCCGCACGACCCACCGCGCTCGGCATCTACGCGATGGGGGTGACAGCAGGCGGTGTCCTCGCGCAGGTTTTTGGCGGCTTCATTCTCGACATTTTCACCTGGCGCGAAGCGTTCATTTTCATCGGGGCGCCTGGCATACTGCTCGGGATCGTTTTTATGCTGACCGTGAAGGAGCCACCACGCGGCTATTCCGATCCGCCGGGCAATACCAAGCTTGAGCAGGCCGGGTTCAAGGAAGCCATTCGCGAAATCTTCTCCAAGCGGACCTTCTGGGTCATGACCACAGGGGCGACGCTGGCCGCTTTTGCGGGCTACGCATTGGTCGGATTGCAGCCGCAGCATGTCGTGTTCACGCAAGGGTTTACGCCGGCCGAGACGGCTCTGATGTTTATGGCACCGGTTGGGCTAGCGGGCACGCTGGGGGCGTTCCTGGGCGGCTATCTGACCGAACGCGCCTCAAAGCGCTCTCAAACCGCCGCGACGTGGGTGCCAGGAATTTCCTTTCTCATTTGTGCGCCCATTTACGCGTCTGCATTCCTGGTCGGCGACAGTACGCTCATGCTGATATTGCTGATGCTGGCGAGTATGTTGCAATATTTCTATCTCGGCGCGCAGTACAATATCGCCCAGGCTGTTGTCAGCTTGCGCGTCAGAGCAACGTCGATCGCGATCCTGCTTTTTGTGGTGAATTTGATTGGCTACGGAGTCGGACCGCCAGTGCTCGGAATTGTTGCGGACTCGCTCTCTACAAGCTGGATTGAGGCAAGCAGCTTTGCCGGGCAGATCACGGCGACCTGCAGCTTGACGGATCCTGCTTTGACTGCGGACCTGGTCGAGGCCTGTCGTGAGGCCCGAGCCTATGGTGTGCGCTGGGCCTGTGTTGTCGCGACCGGACTGTTCGCGGCCGCGGGCGCGTTCTTCTTGCTCTCGGGCCGTTCATTTGTGCGCGATCTATATGTAAATCAGAAGGCTGGGACTCAGGTCGTTTGAGCGTAGAATTTGCGCGATGTGAATGGTCGGGTGCTTTCAGTCTTGGGCGAACCGGTCTCCAGCACGACCTAGGTCATTCATTTTTCGAATTCTCGAAATGGTTCAATGTCTACGTCGAGCGACTTCAATTTTAGGTGTGCAAAAGTTCGACCTGCTCGACGTCTATCGCGCGGGACCCCAATATTCCCAGCTGGCGCATTGCCGAGTAAACTGCCATAACTTTAGGTGAGCGATGAACGTCAACGTGGGTGACGACCCAGGACAAAACTTCGTAGGCAGGGTTTGGGATTTCAATTTCTACGAGGTCGGCATTGTGGCGTGCCAAATGTACGGGGAGCGCGCCAATCGCCAAGCCGTCGAGTACGGCCCGAAAAACAACAAGCGGATCGTTTGTTTTAAGCAATAGACTATTCGATGGCATGCGCTCTGTGACCCATCTGCAATGCGGTGAGTGAAGGTCAGGGGTGACGACGGCGAATTTATGATCAGACAACTCAGTATCAGTTTTCGGATTGCCGTACTTTTCAAAATACCCGCGATGTCCATACAATCTGGACTGATACTTCAGAAACGGTCGAACAACATAATCAGGTGTCTCGGGCTTAGGTCCGAGATGAAAATGTATATGGGCCTCGCCAAGTTCCAGTTTTGGGATTTGAGGGGAGAGAATGAAGCGAACGGTAATTTGCGGATGTTTGTCTCTCAAGAGGTCCGTGATGGCAATTATCGTACCCGTAAGAGCAGGGGGGTGGAGGACGACGATGACTTCACCTGTCATCTCATGTGAGTTAGTTTTTGATTTGCCGACAAACCGGTCCACCTCAGTATCAATACGTTCAGCGGTGGCGAGGAGCTCCAACCCAATTTCGGTTGCGACATAACCTTTATTATGCCGGATAAACAGCTTCTTTCCGATTTTTGTTTCTAGCGCATCTATGTGTCGTTTTACGGTTGCGCGATGGACGCCGAGTCTGTCGGCGGCCTCTGAAACCGTTCCATATTTGGCGACATAGTACGCAGTTCGAAGTTCTGACCAATCGTGCATTCGCTCGTTCGTTTTTCATACGGGGCTGGATGCCCAGTGCGAGATGGTATTAGCCCGCCTCGCTCGACCGAGATGACCGCATTTTCGACTATGGCAATGTATTATCAGTGCGCATGCCGTGTGCGCCGAAAGTACAATGTCGGCATTTTGGTATCTAAACGCACAGCATCTGCGCAACACGATGCGTTTTCATTCAAATTTTCGGTTCCTACAAATTACGGACGAGTAGCGAACGGAGACGAATGATGAAACGAGTGAGAGCGTTTGCAGCGGTGATACTTACAGCATCAACAATCGCTTCTGGCGGTATTGCAATCGCGCAGGGCAACACAGATTCAGATCTACTGGCAACGGCCGATAAAATGGATACGGGCATGGGAGCGGAGCTCTATTTTTATATAACGCTGCCCAAAGTGCCGTTTGAAGAAATAGTCGAGGTTCTGCCTGCTCATATGGATTTTGTTCACACGATCGAAGATGGCGGCATAATGGTCATGGGCGGTCAAATCACACCAGAAGGCCTCGCGGATGCCGGTGGGCGAGGTTTGATTGTGATCCGTGCTGAGTCCTTCGAAGAAGCTCGGGCCATCGCCGATCGAGATCCGATGCACGTGTCTGGTGTTAGAAGCTATGAGCTCTACAAATGGAATGTGAACGAGGGCGTTACCAATATTACGCTCAAATTTTCTGATCAGAGCTTTGTTATAGAATAGTGATTGATCACTGATCTCATATGTGACCCCACGATTAGACTTGCATCTC
This sequence comes from Pseudomonadota bacterium, assembly GCA_039033355.1. Taxonomy (GTDB): domain Bacteria; phylum Pseudomonadota; class Alphaproteobacteria; order Caulobacterales; family Hyphomonadaceae; genus Henriciella. Next base: position 3,991 of record JBCCCT010000140.1, read on the forward strand.
CATGCTGCGATGGAGGGGCTACCATTTTATGGTCGCTCGTGAGTGAAATCGTTTTGATGACTTTAACGGCGCGACGAGCACATTGACTCGTTTATCAATTTGTCGAGGCGTGCATCAGTCGCTTCTTTGGCATGTCCGCGTTCGATAAATGCATAAGCGGCAAGGCTGGAGGTCGCCATGATCAGCGCGCCCATGACGATGATCCAGATCCTCTTACGCATCTATTGCTGCCTTCATGTCCGGGTTGAATCCTATTAGAAAGTTGTGACCAACTCTACTGTCAGGCCTGAACACTGAGTGCGCATGGATGCGCGTTTACCCCTGCTGCGCAGTATGAATGTCTGTCTCCCAAACGCGTCAATTTGAGCGGGGAGAAGAGTTTGACGACTTTAACACAGAGCGCGGTTGGTAAAGACCTCATTGACCGTATTGGTAAACAGCATTTGCGCGGTCGCAGCTCGTTGGCGGCGCTTATCATAGCAGCCCTCTCATATGCAACTTGGGCTATGCCGCGGGCCGCTGCGCAGGATGCAGATCTTGAAACATTGAAAGCGCAAATTGATGCGCTCGCCGAGCTCGTTGAAGCGCAGGCTGAAGAAATCGATCGGTTAAAAATGCAGATCCAACCTGCGCAGCAAGACCCAGACGCATTGATCCAAGTATATCCTCAAATGGCTGAAGACTCTTCCCAAAACACTGCTGTCATTGATACCGGGATCGATGCTGGACGCTATGAAGTCGGGCGCGTGCCAGATGATGCCATTGTAACCGCCGGTGATTTTGAAGGCTCTATATCCTTGCCTGGTTCGACGGCCTCCATGCGGATCGGTGGCTACATCCAGGCGGACATTGGATATGATTTCGACAGTCTCGGGTTTTCGGACTCGCTGAATTTGCGGACCATTCCTTTGGACGGTTCATCGAGCGATGGGCGAGAAGTGTTTCGAAGTCATGCGCGGTATACCCGTCTTAACTTTGATGTTCGCGACCAAACCGCATGGGGAGAATTCCGCTCATTTCTGGAGTTGGATTTCTTCGGATCGGGCAATGACACAACAAACAATTACACGCCCGTCTTACGCCATGCCGCTGCCGGCGTCGGTAATGTTTATGTAGGTCAGTACTGGTCTCAGTTTGTCGACATTTCCGCTTCGCCGGAGGGCCCCAACAATCCATTCGCGGTGCCGATCGTTAGAAATCCTGGCATTCGCTGGCGGACGGACTTGAGTGAAAGCTGGCGCGTGGCGCTTGGATTGGAAGACCCGGCTGGGGACCTGACTGGCGACAGCGCCCAGCTTGCCTCGGACTCCATGCCAAATGTCACAGGTTATATTCAGTATACGCAACCTTGGGGGCGGGTGAGGCTCGCCGGCTTAGGTCTGCAATTGGAGTCGACGACAGACAGTGTTTACACCGGCGGCGTCAATCTTTCCGGACGGATCAATCTTCCCGTCTTTGGTGAGAAAGACAATCTCGTCTTCGCCGCCCAGGCAGGCGAAGGATTCGCACACTATTACGCGACGCTGGCCAATGTCGGGTTGGAAGGGGTGGTTGCGGACGATGGTTCGGTCGAAGCGACGGGCATACTTGCCGGGCATTTGTCATATCAACACTGGTGGACTGACGCATTGCGTTCGACCTTCAAGATCAGCGCGGTTGAGTTTGACTCACCCGAAGGGTCGAGCGAGATCGCGACCGACGGCGGCTCGTCCGTCGCGTTCAACCTGTTTTGGACTCCTGTCAAAAATGGCACATTCGGCATCGAATATGTCTACGCGGACAGAGACGTTGTCAGCGGCTTGACCGGAGAAGGCTCACGCTTGTCGGCGCAAGCTCGATTCGACTTCTAAGGGTTCTTCGCAACGCCGCCATTTATCCGAACATGCTCAAGAAAAACCCTTGCACGCCATTTTGCAATGACTGTGCAAGGGTCGCAATTGGCTCGAAGTTGCGATTGGGAGGGGACGCGAGCCAATTGTGGGATCAGTGTTCTTCACTGTGATGCGTGGCGCCGTGCGACATGGCATTCGGATCAGGTGGCATTACAACCTCAAGCACCTGCATCATCCCAAAGTCTTCGTGATCCAGGATGTGACAATGGAGCACGAACGTACCGATGTAGCGTTTGTATTGCGTGCGGACGGTTACGGTGTAAGGCGCGCCGAACAAGTTGGTCGGAAGAAACACGGTGTCCTTCCATTGCCCTTTCAGACCTGCATAGACGGATCCGGATTCGAACGCGCTGACGTCTATTCCTGTATCCGGATCGATAATGCTCACGATCTGAACCGGGTTCACGTGCTTGTGGAAAGGATGGCCCTCAGTGAATGCGGCCAGCGTCCACTCTTCAACGTTTCCTAGAATGAGTGAACGGTCCATACGGCCCATTTCATATTCAGAGGCATTGATCAGTTTCGGGAGCGGGCCGGATTCCAGGTCGAGCGTGCCGACAACGAAGTCATTCTGCGCGCCGCCCGGAAGGTGTGGCGCCTCTTCATTGACAAATGTGTCAAAGCCCAGCGTCTGCGTGCCGTCGAGCTCAGCTTCGATCAAGCTTTCATGGGCGACGAATGAGGCCAGGTCTATCACTGCACCAGATAACTCGCCTGTAACGCGCCCGCGGACAGACTCCGGCATGTGGGCTTCTGCGGCCGCGACCATGAAGTTCTGCACCGTCTCCTTAGCCGAGACCGATGTATTCGAACGGGCATCACCGCTGACCCGTACGAAACCGAGCAATTGGCGTTGTTTCTCTTGCATCCGAATATTCTCATTTTTCGGCGCATCATTATCGATCATGCAATAGAGGCCCGGTTCGGGAAACGCGATCAAGACATCGTCCCGATAGCCCGGATGCAGCATGGTTCGCTGTTGCATGTTGACCCGGCTTCGCGTGAGGCCATCCAAGGCGATAGAGAACTGATCGACTTCGTCTCCGGTACATCGATCGCCAACGAATGAGTCACGTTCCACACTGTCGCCGCCATCATAGTCGGAGAAATCACCTTCAAACTTGCGAAAGCTCACTGAAATCGAGCCGCTAACGCCGGCCTGTATGAATCGCCAGCGCTCGATCTCCCCGGTCTTCACCCCGTCAATCGTTGGCATGACGCGACCGTTCAAGGCTGTGTGACGGCCAGACACTTGCCAGCGTGTGCGAACATCTGGGATGCCGCTGGGTGTGTCGAAATTCTCGTACATGCCGAACTGATTGTAGCCTTCGACCATACCGACATCATCATCGTCACAGACCCAAAAGCCTTCATCGTCAGTCTTGATATCGATCATGCCGGTTTCATCGCGCTTGCCGCAGGCATAAGCAATTTGCGTAAGGGTCACGATCCTCTCACCGAGCGGGGCGCCGTCAGGATAACGCAGCAGCGTATCGATATCGCCGGTATCGTCTGCGCCAGGCAGACGCTCCCCGCGGATGATGAGTGGACCGCCCATGCCGCTACTCACTTGCAAGGCCGTGGCGCCGTGAAGGTGTGGATGGTACCAAAACGTTCCGGCCGGATGATCAGCCGGGATGTTGTATTCATGCGTGAATGTGGCGCCGGGTGTTAAGCGCAATAGAACATTGTCCGAATTGCCGGACGGGCTGACCCACAAGCCATGAACATGCATATTGGTGCTATTGAAACAATGCGGAATGTTGACGTCACCATGATCGACACAAGACGGATCATCGGTAGGGAGGTCATTTTCCAGATTGAACAGAAATGTGTCACCTGGACGTAAATTGATCGCGGGGGGCACAAACGGAACGTCGGGATCAACGCCTTCGCCCTGATAGCTTCGCAGCCGCACTTTATCCATCTTGCCGGTAGCCGGATTGTAGATTTCGCCATCGGTGTAGGCGATGCGGGCGGTCCACTCGACTGTGCCGGCTGGGCGCGAAAGCAGCGCGTCTCGAGCCGCCATTTGTTGTTTTGGCGACGCATAGCTCGCATAAGAGATGCCGGCGGTGGGAGCATCCGCGGTCTGCGCGCCTTCAGCAGCATAGCCGAGCGGTGATTGTGTGCACGCCGCAACAAGGCTGAATCCGGCGATGAATAGGCCTCGCAAGAGGTCGAAAGACTTATGATTGTTGTTCACGCGATCGACTCCATAGGTTGATCTGAAGGGGTCTCTGCTAGCGCAGAAAGCATGTTCACTGGGAATGAGAGTGTTCGCCGGACCCGATGGGGAAAGGTCCGGCGGTTCCACTTCAAGATCTATTCGATGACCAATTCCGGGTAGCCTTCGAGGGGTTTCAGCATGTTGTGGAACATCTGAGTGCCAGCTTGGTTCTCTGCATAAACATAATCCGGGAACGTGTACTCGCTGACAAAATCAGACAGGCGGAAATAGACCCCTTTCATCGACGAGATGAGATCAACGTCGCCGGTGTCGATGTTACGTCTGAGTGTGAGGATGAACTGCGCGTCTTGATCGTCTGCTTGTAGAATTCCGGCAAATGGAATGTGCGTGCCATCAGAGCCGAGCGTCTCGCCAAGCGCGCCGAATGGTTCTGTGAGCGCAGGTGCGGCGGCGAGATCTTCCAGCTTGATCAAATTGGCGCTCATTTCGCGATTGATAACCAAAACAAATTGCTCTGGCTGGCGTTCCATATTGTATGCCGTCAGTGACAGGACTTCGAGCGGCCGGTTTCCGTAACCGAGTTCCGCGACCGTGTTGCCCACCACGTGAGCACCATCTTCCAAAGCGTCGACCGGAATAGTGACAAGCGGTGTGCAAGTATAGGCGGCGACCATGGTTTTCACACCGTCGAGATCGACCATCGCCATCGCTCGAATCGGCGCGCGCGTCTCATTCTGATTGTGCGCGGTGTGGAACATTTCGATACTGGTGGTTTCGACCCCGGCCTCAAATGGGTAGGGAATGCTGCGCAATGTGGACGCGAATTCTCCGTTCGAGAGACCTGCGACGTAGAGTTGG
>JBCCCT010000141.1:0-8907 GCA_039033355.1 Pseudomonadota bacterium
ACGGTGGATTCTGGTTTACGGGATCTGATCCGCGCGGATGGTTCTGAAGACGAGATCGAGCGGATGGCGCTCAGCCGTCATGACAATCTGTTCCGCAACGCGGCGCGCTATGTCCAGACCGGTCAGACCAGTGTCGAGGAGGTGCTTCGGGTTTGCCGCCGTGAGGAGGAACGCTAGCCATGGCGGTCTTCGATTATGTTGCCATTGGCGCAGACGGCAAGCGCGCCACCGGGGTGATCACCGCAGACTCCGCCCGGTCCGCCCGCAAGGAATTGCGGTTGCGGCAATTGTCGCCGCTCGACGTCAAGGAAGCGCGCCAGAAATCCGCGGCAAAATCCGCCGGGCGCGGGTCGCTATCGGGAACGGATCTTGTCCTCACCACACGGCAATTGGCGATGCTGATCAAATCCGGTGCCACCGTGGAAGAAGCACTGGGCGCAATTGCTGGCGAAGCCGAGAAACCCGGGACCCGCCGTGTCCTGATGGGCGTTCGTGGCAAGGTGCAGGAAGGCTTTTCCTTTTCCGAGGCCTTGAGCCAGTCCTCAAAAGCTTTTCCGCCTTATTATCGCGCCGTGGTCTCGGCCGGGCAATCCTCCGGACGTCTGGGCGACGTGATGGATCGTCTTGCGACCCATCTGGAAAAATCCCGCAAGCTTCGCAACAAGCTGCTCTCCGCGCTGATCTATCCGATGGTCCTGTCTTTGGTCGCCATGATTGTGGTGGTCCTGTTGCTGATCTTCGTCGTGCCCGCCGTGATCGAGCAATTCGAGACACTGGGACAGGATCTGCCGCCATTGACCAATGCCGTGATCGGCGTGTCTGATTTCATGCGCGGCTGGGGTCTGTTGGTCATTCCGTTGATCGCCGCGGGCTTATGGATGCTGCGCGGGGTTTTGCGCACGCCGCGGGTCAAGCTGGGCCTGGATCGGATCGTGCTGCGCCTGCCGCTGCTCGGCAAGGTGATCAAGAGCGCCAATGCGGCTCAGTTCGCCCGGACCTTTGCGACTCTGTCCGGCAGCGGCGCGACGGTACCTGACGCCCTGATCGCGGCGCGCGGATCGGTTGGCAATGAAGTCTTCCGCCAGGCTGCGACCACCGTCCGGCGACAAGTTGAAGAAGGTCAGCCTTTGAACCGCGCCATGCGCGGCACCGAAGTTTTTCCGCCCATGCTGGTCCATATGGTGGCCAGCGGCGAACGCGGCGGCGACCTGCCGGCCATGATGGGCCGCGCCGCGGATTACATGGAAGAAGAGCTGGATAGTAACGCTACAGTAGCATTGGGCCTGCTAGAACCCTTGCTGATTGTACTATTGGCCGGCGTCGTGGCCTTGATTGTATTGGCCATCATGTTGCCCATTCTGCAGCTTAATACGATGGCGATTGGTGCCTAAGGAGATTGTAAAATGATCGACAAGCGCAAACAGCAAAAACGCAACCGCCAGCGCGGGTTCACCCTGACCGAGATCATGGTTGTGGTGTTCATTATCGGGCTGCTCTCGACCGTTGTTCTGATCAATGTCACTGGCGCGATGAGCCAGGGACGCACAACCAAGGCGGCGACGGACATCACCCGCCTGTCAGGCGCGCTGCAATCCTATAGCGGCGACATGTTCACCTTCCCGACTCAGCAACAAGGGCTGGAAGCTCTGGTCACCAAGCCGGACAATGCGCCGGACGGGAACCGGTATCGGCCGGGCGGCTATATCCAGAAATTACCAAATGATCCCTGGGGCCGACCCTATATTTATGAAGTCCCGGGTGATGATAATCGCCCCTATAATCTCTATTCCCTGGGCGCTGATGGCCGCGAAGGCGGCGAGGAAGACAATGCCGATATCAGCATCTGGGACATTTAGAGCCTGATCAGACAAGGCGGTCTCGTGGCACGCGCACACCACATACGAAGGCAAGCCGGCATGACTTTGGTGGAAGTCATGGCGGTGCTCTTCATTGTCGGCCTCACCGCCGGGCTTGTGACGCTGACCCTGCCAGAGCGCCCGACCGCGGAGCAGGCCAGCGCCCAGGCCTTTGCCCGGGTGCTGCGCGAAGCCCAGGAACATGCCATCATGGCCGGACAACCAGTCGGCCTGAAGCTGCAGGATGAGGGCTATGCCTTGTTTCAGTGGCGCCGCGATGGCTGGCGTCCGCAAAGCGGCGGTGTCGCCTTGCCGCGCGGCATGGATATCGATTTCCAGACCACCGAGCGGGTCGGCCCTGAAGACTGGCCCGAAATCGTGTTCGACCCGACTGGCATTGTACAACCGGCAGAGTTCCAGTTGCGCGCCCGCGGCGTGCGGATCGATATCGTGCTTGAAGACTCCGGCGAGGTGCGCCTTGTCGAACGCTGAACGCAAGCAACAGTCCGGGTTCAGCCTGGTCGAGACGGTTGCCGCCATGGGGATTCTGGCGCTCGCCGCGATCCCCTTGATGCAAGTCACCACAGATGCAAGCCGGAATGCGGCCAGCCTGGACTCCCGGCTGCTGGCGCGAACCGTCGCCGAAAATGTGATGGCGCGCTCCATGGCCACACGCGACGTGATTGATGCAGGCATCTCTGCCGGTCAGGAAGTCCAGATGGGCCGCACTTATAATTGGGTGCGCACAGCAAATGAAGCGCAGCAGGGCCAATTGCAGAATCTGCGCGTTGATGTGCGTCCCGCCGAAAGCGAGCAAGTCCTGGCCAGCCTGATCAGCCTGAAATACATCCCGCAAAACCTGCCCGGTGCGGCAGCAGATCCGGTCAATGATGAGGATGCCTCATGACCGGTTCGAACCAGGCCCAACAAGGCTTCACGCTCGCGGAGACACTCGTCGCTCTATTCATCCTCGCCATCGTGTCCTCGGCAGGTGCGGCGTTGCTGATCAGCGCGACATCGGCCAGCCAGCAAGTGCGCGAGCGCGAAATCGAAGCCCGCGCGCTCGACATTGCCCAGGCGCTGATCCGGCAGGATATTGCTGCGCTCAGCGATCGGACGGTACAGACATCAGACCAGTTTACACCGCCCGGCAATCTTTATGGTGAAGCCCCGCGCGGCGAAGAGCCTTTCCTGCGCTTTGTCCGCAATGGCTGGCTCAATCCAGGCAGTGTCGAGGGGCGCGGCACCTTGCAATCTGTTGCCTATAGCTTGCGCGGCGGCGCGCTGATCCGCGAGGCAACCCTGAGACCGGATGCCACCAATGGCACGCCCGTATCAGAGCGTGTTCTGCTGGAGAACATTGCGCGGATTGAACTCGGCTTTGAACGCGGGGATCAGCGATCTGATTTCTGGCTTGGCGAAGCCCTGGTCGGGCGGTCGGTTTTGCCGGATCTGATCGAAATCGAGATCACGTTCGAGAATGGCACCAGCCTGGTCCTGGCCGGTCTGACCGGGGGGCGCACATGAGCCGGATTGACCCCCAGCGCGGCGCGGCGCTCTTGACCGTTCTGATGATTGTCGCGGCCATGTCAGTCGCGGCACTGGCCATCACCAAAGCGGTGACCGATGCCACCCAGAGATCACGTGCGCTGGATGCTCAGGCGCAATTGGCGCTCTATGCGGTTTCTGCGGAAGAAGTCGCCAAAGCGCGTATGTCCGAAGTGCTGGCGCCGCTGGAGAATAAACTGTTCGCAGAATTGCCAGGCCTTGGCGAGCCTCAAATCATTCCGGTTGAAGGCGGCGTGTTCAGTGTAACGGCGCGCGACGCCACCAATTGCTTTGATATCAATTCCCTGACCGCGGGCGGCGAAGGTGGCCGGCTGGTTGCGAATGCGACGGCGCAGCGGGTCTATCAGTCTCTGCTATCGGCGGCTGTGGAGGATGGCTATGCCTCGGATCTTGCGGCTTTGGTGGCATCGCTGACGGATTGGATGGATTCCAATGCGGTGCCGGGCAGCGGCGGCGCTGAGGATTCCTATTATCTCAGCGAAGTGCCGTCCTACCGGACATCCGGTCAGAAGCTCGCCAATATCGAGGAATTGCGCGCCATTCGCGGCTATACACCTGACATCCTGCAACGGATCGCACCGCTGATCTGTGCCCTGCCAGATGGTACAATCACCCAGCAGCAACAGCTCAATATCAACACACTGACAGAGGATCAGGCGCCATTGCTGCAAGCCACTTTGAGCGATGCTTTGAGCCTGGACGATGTCCGCTCGGTCATCGCCAATCGTCCGCAAGGCGGTTGGGCCAGTGTCGAGGACCTACTGGAAGACTCAGTGGTGAAACGGATTGATCCGACGCGAATTCAAGTGGACCGGCTGGGCGTTGTGTCGAGTCTGGTGGAAGTTTCGGCCAATGTGTCTTATCGCGGACATGACATGACCATGCGTTATCTGTTTGAAGCTGTTCCGGGTCGCCCGATCCGAACTCTGCGCCGGGAGAGAATAGGCTAGTGGCTCAGATCTATGCCCTTCTGAAGCCGGATGGCGACTTGCTGATTGCGCACCCGCGTGGCGGCGACTGGCGGGTCAGCCAGGACCGGCGCGGTATTGACGCGCGAGGCCGGAATCTCACCGTGTTCCTGAACGGGTTGGACGTGCTGGGACTCAGTGTCTCCATCCCGGCCCGCAATGACAAGGAAGCCCGCCGCGCCGCACCATTTGCGATCGAGGATGACCTTGCTGAAACGGTCGAGGATAGCCACGTGGCTTTGGCTGAATTCGACAAGGATAATGCCGCCAAACCCCGCGAGATCAATGTCGTTTCCAACGCGGCCATGACGGCGCTGATTCAATCCTTGTCAGAGCAGGGCTTTGATGAAGCGGATCTGGTTGCGGCCCATAGTCTGCTGCCGCCTGGCAACACGCTTTATGAGGCGCCTGGCCTGGTGCTTGGCCGGCTGGATGGGCGCGGATTTGCGCTCGATCCATCGCTCGGACGAGACGTGCTGATCGGCATCACCGAAGCGCATCCGGAGATTGAGATTTATGGCGCCCAGGTCGCGCGGGCCATGGGGCGGCCCGCACAAGGCGCCGGTGCAGGGTCGCTCGAGGCCCTGCTGATCCAGCTGGCAAGCTGGGCCGAAGCCGGTCGTCCACATATCAGCCTGCGTCAGGGGGCGTTCGAGGCGCGCCGACAAGTCGACATGGCAGGCTTCGGCCGGTGGAAATTTGCCGGGGCCCTGGCCGCCGTGGCGGCATTGGGCTGGTTTGGCTCGGTCATCCTGGAAACCAATGCGATGAACGACCGCGCGCAAGGCCTGGAAAACCTCGCCGAGGAGTTTGCGCGCGTCGGTTGGCCGGAACTGAATGGCGACGTGCAACAGGCGCTGGCGGCCGCCCGCAATGCGTCTGGCGACGGATCGCAAGGCTTTCTTGGCCTGCTCGACGTGACGGCCGTGCTGTATGACGCACTGGACCAGGTCGAGGGCAGCGAGCTGCGCAGTCTGCGCTATGATCGCGTCCGGCGTCAGATGACCGCCTCTGTCGCCTTTCAGAGCTTTGCAGATGTCGATCGACTGACCGCGATCCTGAATGGCGGCGGTTTGACAGCGCGATCTGGCGATGCCCGCCAAAGTGGCTCGCGCGTCATTGGCGACCTCACCCTGGAGCCGGGCGCATGAGCAATTGGTGGCAAAACATGGCCCCGCGCGAGCGGCTTCTGATCGGCATTGCAGCGGTGCTGACCGTGATCATTGTGGCCTGGCAATTTGTCTATGTGCCGACCATGAATGCCCGCGCTGAAGCCCGCGCCAATCTCGATGAAGCCGACCGGGTCCTGTCCCAGATCCAGGAAAATTATGTGTTCAAACGGGCGCAAGGCGCCGCGAATGCCAGCGATGCCAGAGCGACGTCCGGGAATATTGAAGACTTCAAGGCGGCCGTGACCGGCTCGGCCGGTGATATCGGCCTCGCCATTGCCAGATTGCAAGGCAATGACACGACCAGCGTCCGTCTGGTGTTCGAGAATTCCGACCCGCGTCTGGTTTTCCTGTGGCTGGAAGACATTCAGGCCAAACATTCGGCACAAATCACCCGCTTTAATATGGAACAGGCCGGAAATGGCCTGGTTCGTGTGAATGTCGACCTGGTGTCCGGAGGCTTGTAATGCGCAAACTGCTCTTGCTGATCCTGTTTATTGTCATCCTGATTGCCGGGGTCTTTGCCTTCACACCGCTGGGCTTCGTTCTCGGCCAGTCTGGCGCAGGCGGCCTCGGTGCGGGCTGGGCCAAGGCGGATGGCACGCTGATGAAAGGGCGGATCAGCGGTCTCTATGTCGGCACCCAGCCGATCGGGGATGTCAGCCTCGAATTGCGCCCACTGTCTCTGCTGTCCTTGCGGCCCTCCTATGACGTCCAATGGGGCGGGGCTGGCGGGCAGGGCACCGCGGTGCTGACTCTGTCGCGCAGCGCCCTGATCGGCGATGATGTCCGCATGCGGCAGGAGATTGGGGCCCTCGAAGGCCTCGACCCCGCGGTCCGGGCCATGGGCGGCAGCCTGGACATTACCGATGGCGCGTTTCGCCTGACCCAAACGGGATGCGCTGAAGCCTCAGGCCAGCTATCGACCAATACGCTGAGCACCCTGGCGGCCCAGTATGGTCGGCAGTTCGGCGAAATTTCCGGTCCGATCAGTTGCGAGGACGGGGCCTTTGTCCTCGCCATGGAAGGCTCGTCCGAGGCCAATGACCGCGTCATCATCGACGCGCGCGCGGCGCCGACCGGGCAAGGGGAGTTTTCGACGCGCGTCCAGACCCAGGACGCCCAGATCATTATCGCATTGACGCAAATCGGCTTTGTCCGCGAGAATGGCGAATTCGTCTATCGTCAGGCGCGAACAGTAGGACTTCAATAATGAAACCCCTGGTTCTGATTTCTTCCATTCTGATGCTTGGCCTGGCGGCCTGTCAGTCCAGCCCACCGTCCGGGACGGATCAAACACGAGAGCGCCTGATGGCCATGCAGCCTGCGATCAATAGCGTGCCATCGTCCGGGCTGGGGCCTCAGGAACTCGAAGAGGGCGAGTGCGGCCTGTTTCTCTGGTCGCAAACCGATGTTTCGAAATTCATCTTCTTTTCCAAGGCTTTGACGGGCCAGGCTGTGTTCGCCCAGGACGATTCACCGGTCCGGATGACCCAGACCTCCGCTGGCGGAGATATTTTCGGACAATTCAATACACGAATGGAATATATCACCACGGACAATCGCGCTGTTGAGCTGACCCTGGAACCCGGCGAAATGCTGGAAGGGGGGCAGCGTCTGGAGCGTGGTCTGCTGAGCCTGGCCGATCGGGATGGGTGGCTGACCAAATTGCCGGTTCTGGGCGTCCGCGCCTGCAAAGGCGAATGACGAAAGTCGCGATAAGCAAAGTCTACACGCAAACATCGCCGGGCGCGCTCCGCGCGGTCGCCTGCGATGCGGAAGCGCGCCCCGTCAGACTCTTTACCGAGCGTTGGGGCGGCGCGAGTGAACGGGCCCGCTTTGGCGCTGTTAGTGAAGCGCGATTGCGGTCCTTTGCAGACGAATTGCGCGGTGCATTTTGCGAGCTGCCAAGTGGCGAAAAGGTGTTCTTGCGTCTGAAGTCGCGCGAGGATTTGACCGAAGGACAGGCCATTCGCCTGCGCATCGAGAGCGAAGCGCGGTTCGAAAAACTGGCCCGGGGGGCGCTCACCGAGGCCCCCTTGAAAACCGTATCAGGATTAGCCGCATGGTGTGCAGCGGTCGGCCTGTCGTCTTCGCCTGATATCGTGGAGTCCGCCGACCGCGTCGCAGCTGCGTTCGACGAAGCGCTCTCACCTTCTGTAACGCTGCCGCGTGGTGGCAGGTTACATATTGAACGGACGCGCGCGCTGACCGCTTTTGATATCGACACGGCCGGGCGCAAGGATAAAGGCAGCGCCGGGGCGCGAGCGCTTGCGATCAATCAGGACGCAATCGGTGAAATGGCCCGGCAAATCGCGCTGCGCGGCTTGGGCGGGGCGTTTATCCTGGATTGCGTGTCCCCCATCCATGCCAGTGCCGGTGATCGTCTCCGTGCGTCCGGAAGGTCCGCGTTTGAGGCCATGGGTCTGGCGCCTGTGCGTCTGCTCAAGCCATCGGATCTGGGCTTGTTACAGGCCGCCGTGCCATGGCGGTTCATGCCGGTGGAGGATGAGCGTTTGGCCAATCCGGCAGAGACCGAATTGCTGGACCTGATGCGGCAGCTCCAGCGCGAGGCTGATGCGATACCCACAAAATTCTTCACGCTGTCGCTTGGTGGGTCCGTCTGGCAAGCTTATCAAGAGCGAAAATCGGACGCTGACCAGGCCTTGCAGGCGCATTTCTCAGGCCGGGTTTCGGTACAAAAAAGCGCAACAGACACAAGCGAGGTCATAGGTCAGTGAGTCAGAGAAGATGCCCGGTTTGCGAAACCCGCACCGTAACCGCTGAGTTCAAGCCATTCTGTTCCAAAAGATGCGCGGATGTTGACCTGTCACGCTGGTTGAAGGGCGGCTATGCCATTCCAGGTCGCCCGGCGGATCAAGCCGATGAAGTGCCAGGTCAGCCGGATCCGTCTGACGCTTGATTGGTCTGCTTACCGGGACCGGATCAGGCTTCGTCCCGTTGATCGTTTGTATCTTCAGTGGATCCGCCCAGGGTCAGGCGCAGCATCAACGTCGCCGTGAGGGCGATGATAGATACAAAGAGAATAATCTTTTCCATGACGTGTCTCTGACTTGCGATGAACGCCCAAAATGACCGGGCAGGCTTTGTGCGCCAAAATGTCGGCTTTCAAGATTGAGTCATCGTCGTGACGTCTCACACTGAAATGCTCGGAAGCAAAATCGTCACACAATCAGGGCTTGCCCTTCGCAAGTGACTCAATTAGGGAGCCAAAAAGGGAGCTCCCCACATGAATATCCGACAAGCGATCACCTTTGACGACGTGCTGCTACAGCCCGGCGCGAGTGAGGTCACACCGTCAGAAGTTGATGTCTCAACGCAACT
>JBCCCT010000142.1:0-8860 GCA_039033355.1 Pseudomonadota bacterium
ATCGGTCCAAAGGTCCACTCGAAATAAGGCGGACCAACGGTGATCTTGTCGCCTGTCATGGCGTCGATCACCAGGGGATAGAAGGTGCCGAGGAAAACCGTCGCGGTGGCCACGACCAGAAGGATATTGTTTAGCACCAGGCCCGCCTCCCGGCTTTCCAGTTCGAATCCGGCGCCATGCGCGATCTTGCCAGAGCGCATCGCATAAAGCGCCAGCGCCCCGCCCGTCGCCAGGATGAGCAGCGCCAGAATGAACACGCCGCGATCAGGATCAACGGCAAAAGCGTGCACGCTGGTCAGCACGCCGGAGCGGACGATAAATGTTCCAACCAGGCTGAGCGAGAAGGTGGTAATGGCGAGCAGCAGCGTCCACCGAATAAAACTGCCGCGCGCCTGCGCCACCAGGGTGGAATGGAGCAAAGCCGTGCCGGCCAGCCAGGGCATGAAACTGACATTCTCGACCGGGTCCCAGAACCACCAGCCGCCCCAGCCGAGTTCATAATATGCCCAGACCGATCCGAGCACGATGCCGATGGTCAGGAAGCTCCAGGCGAGCAACACCCAGGGACGCACCCAGCGCGCCCACATCGCGTCGACCCGTCCTTCAATCAGCGCCGCCACGGCGAACGAAAAGGCGACGGAAAATCCGACATAACCGAGATAGAGGAAAGGCGGATGCAAGGCCAAACCCGGATCCTGCAAAAGCGGGTTGAGCCCATTGCCATTGTCCGGAATCGGCGACAGTCGCTCGAACGGGTTGGAGGTGAAGATCAGGAAAGCCAGAAAGCCGGTCGTTGTCAGCCCCTGAATAGCCAATGCCCGGGCGCGCAGACCAGATGGCAGTGTCTTGCCGAACCAGACCATTGCCGCCCCGAACAGCGCCATGACCATGATCCATAGCAGCATCGAGCCTTCATGATTGCCCCAGGTGCCGCTGAACTTATAGATCATCGGCTTGCTGGTATGAGAATTCGTGGCGACCAGTTTGACACTGAAATCAGAGACCATGAAGGCGTGGGCCAGCAAGGCGAACGCGCCAATACACAGCACCGCCTGAAGCACCGCGGCCCGGTCCGCAAAGGCCATGGCCCGGCCATCATTCTGATGCGCGCCTTGCAGGCCCATCCATCCTTGCAAGGCGCTGATCAACAGCGCCAGGATGAGGGCAATCTGACCAATTTCCGCGAGCATAACACCTCGTGAACAAAAAGGCGGCCCAGAGCGGTCCGCCTCTTGGATTAGTATATGTCAAACCTGGACGCGCAAACCAATGCTTCGTCTGGCCGCAGGAGTCTCACCTATTCCGCAGCGACCCGCTCGGCCTGCTCGTTCAGAACGTGCAGCGGTGGCTGCGACGCCCAGTCGGCAATCTGCTCGAGATCATAGTGACGGCAGGCTTCCATCAGCATGCGGACTTCGGTCCACATGTCGCCATCGACGACCGGCATGAACAGGTCGGCAATATTGTCGATGCCGAGATAAGTTCGCACGCCGGCATTTTTCAGCTTCACGAATGGCCCAATCGAATTATGCAGCGGGCCCTGCATGGGCAGCTGTTTCATCGACAAAGCGGCCGACGGGCAGATCACGATGCCGACATCAGCTTCCTTGCAGAGTTCGACAATCCGGTCCTGCTCGCTCTCATCCTTGGCCGAGACCGAGATTGAGTGGATGCCATAGACGCGGCCCTGCATGCCATGCTCAATCGTTT
Organism: Pseudomonadota bacterium; assembly: GCA_039033355.1. Taxonomy (GTDB): domain Bacteria; phylum Pseudomonadota; class Alphaproteobacteria; order Caulobacterales; family Hyphomonadaceae; genus Henriciella. The sequence goes on from JBCCCT010000142.1 coordinate 1,711, forward strand.
TCAGGCACAGCAATTCGGTCTCGTGCTGGAACGGATTATTCTCCTGGTCGACATGGACTTCGACCATTTTGTTGAGCTCTTTCGCCGTCTCCATGACGATGTCGAGGTGTTTCTCTTCCTGCGGACGATCGCGAGATGGCAGGCCGCCGCAGAAATCGGCGAGCTTGCAAGCTTCGACATATTGCTTGCGAGACGCTTCATCGAGCACGCCTTCCAGCGGCTGAACGCCAATCTCAAAGCGGATCTTGTCCTTGAAGCGCTCTTTGACTTCGACGGCGGCATGGATCGGCTTGAGGCCGATAATGCTGTCCGCATCCACCATGGTCCGGCAATATTGTGAGCCCTGGTCGACCACGGTCTGGAGCGCGCGAGAAATCCGCTCGACGAGATCCTCATGCGTGTAATTCTCTTTCAGGTGGCGATAGAGCTCCCACTTCTTTTCCATATCAGCAAAACCAAGCGCCAGATTTTCCGGCGAGATCAGATAGGCTTTGTCAAAATGGCCATGATGGTTGGAGAAGCCGCCGCGCTCGCGCACCAGTTCCAGAAAGCGCGTCCGCAGGTCCCAGGGGCGATCTGCATTGTCGATCTTGTAGCTATAGGTGCCTTTGGCGAGGTCGGAGAGGACGAGCTCAATCGTTTCCTTGGCGACGATACGATCGGTATAAAGCGGAATCCCGTGCTTGACGGACAGGGAGCGAATGCTGGCAGCGTCTGAGGCTTCGTCATACGTCGTGTCGCCAGTGAGGATATTGACGACGAAATCGACTTTCCCGTCCTGAATGAGGGTTCTGATATTCGGCTCTTCATCGCTGGAAATCTTGCGCGCAGCGATCGATTCAACGCCATTTTCGGCCAGAAAACGATGCGTTCCCGGAGTCGCATACAGACCGACGCCGATCTCCGCCATTTTGCGACAGGATTCGAGGAGGTATTCCTTGTCCTCCATCGCGCCCGCGCTGATCAGCAGGGACCTTTGTTGGCCCTTGGCCAGCATTTTCAGGTTGAACCCGATCAGGTCGATTTTTGAGTGTGTATCCAGCGCAGCCATGGTTATTCCTCTCTTTTTGCCGTGTTCGCCGACGCCGCCATGCGGGCAAACGGCCTGAACATGGTTTGATTCCGCGCACAGTCAATCGGCCTCAGCCGGTTTAATGTACGAAATTCAACTAAATTGGCGGAGGAAAACCACTGCCCGTGCAACAAAGCAAGCCCTTCGGTGTCGGCGGGCCTGCTAATTCCACAAATTGTGATCGCGATCAGGCCTTGGCCGGGAAGACTTTCGGGTTTCGCAGCAAAGCCGCGCTGATCAAGGCCACGACCAGGCCGACGGGCAATATCTCGATAAACGTGATCGGGATCCGGAAGAGTGGATTGGTGTAATTCGCCATCATCGCATCCATTGAGGCGACTTTTTCCGCCAGCGCGTCGCCGGTGAGCCCTTTCGCTTCATACCCGGCAATGGCGGACTCTCTATACGCATCGATGAAAGCGAAGTCGGTCAGGTGCAGGCTGACTTCCCAGGACAGGACATAGAAGACGGCCGCCACCGCGGCGATCCCCACACCAAGACCAAAAGCAGGACCGAACTTGATGACACCGCCGAGCGTCTTGTCCCGATACCGTTTGATGCCAACGAAAATCAGAGACAGGACGACGACCATTGTCAGGTAGCCCTGGATCTCGGACCCACTGCCGCCGCCCAACACCATACCGGCAATCATCACCGCGATAATCACCATTCCGGCGATCGCGCCATAGACGAGCATAATTCGAAACATGTTTTCCTCCTTGGGTTCAAATCATGCCGTCAGACCTGATCCAAACCTTGTCCCCATTCCATCGCCCATTCGGGTGATTTTCGTGAATGACCGCAAAATCACCCTAAGGAATGAGCTGTAATTCCCTGGCTTTCTGCACGGCTTGCAGGCGTTGCTTCACCTCCAGTTTTTCATACAGGCGAGAGACATGCGTCTTCACCGTATTTGGCGAGACATGCAGGGATTCCGCAATTTCCTTGTTCGATTGACCACCCGCCATTTGCTCCAGAACCGCATGCTCGCGCTTCGTGATTCCCAGTGATTTGAGCGCGGCTTCGTTCAGGGTGAATTCCGACGTCCGCGGAGCGCTGGTCAGCATCCGGCCCAGCCAAAGGCCCAAAGCGGTGAAGCCAATTCCAATCAGCAGGATATAGAATTCCGTCGTGAAGGCCCGGGTCAGATACTGATACTCGATCCACTGTAGGACAAAGGCCAAGGCCGCCAGCGCTAAGGCATAGATAATGATCGACTTTTTCACACGTTGAACATGCCCAAACGCACCCAACCTGACCAGCCCAATTTTGACCACACTCCACGCCGCAACTCGCCCGAGAGGAGAAAAATTGGGGACGGATTCTCGCCCAACGGTCAAAGCGCGGCGAGACCTGATTGCGAAACGGGCATTTATGGTGCCTCGCTCACCTCTTAAGCACCCCCGATTTTAGCGTATTAAAACAAATAAATTCAGACACATATAAGCCTAACCTGGTTCCACCACACCAACTTGGTTCAAGCATTGCATGTATGACAGGGAAGAAATGCGCTCTCCCCTCGCATTTTTGCCCCAGTCGAGTGTATAATGGCCGCTATGAGTGAAGTATCTGAACAGCCGAATATCAAACCGTCTGACGCGATTGCCAGACTGGAAGCAGCGCAAGGCGCTTCTGGCTGGTTGGCGTGGGGCGCCCTTGGATTAGCCTTCCTGTGGTGGGTCGCAGCCTTTGTCGGCAGCGCGGCCATGATCGGCGCTGAAGCGCTCGGTCAAATGCAGCCGGCTCTGATCGTGGCGGGATTGATCGCCATCATACTTCCTGGATTGATGCTGGTTCTGGCCGGCATGATGGCACGCGAACAGGCCCGCGCCACGGCTGCCAATGCGGTCGTGCTCGAAGCTGCGGCACGTTTGCTTCTGCCGTCTGAAACCATGGCCAGCGAAGCGCGCGCGTTTGCCGATGAAATGTCGAATGCCAGCGCCGAGGTCGACCGCTCTATGGGCCATGCCCTGTCAGCGATGAAAGCCATGGCCGGTGAAATTGGCGATGAACGTCAACGACTGGAATCGGTGACCTATGCCAGTGCGGACAATGCGCGTGACCTTGCAACACGTCTTGGCAATGAACGCACCGGGCTGGAACAGCTCGCACGAGATCTGCGCGAACAGACCGACATGCTGAACGAAGCCATTCCGGAACAGGCCAATCTGATGGTCGAGTCGGCCCGCGTCGCCGCCACCGAAGTTGCCGCGGCTGAAGATGCGCTTCAGGCCCGCCTGACGACGCTGGACCAGACCGGTCGAAGCCTGGCGCAGAAAATCTCTGCCATGGATACGCTCGCCGCCGAAGCCGGACAGCGCAATGAAACACTGCTCTTCGCCATCGCACGGATGGAAGAGAAGCTCGAACAATCACGCAAGACGGTCGAAACCGCCGCTCGCGCGGGTGAGCTGGCTGCTGCTGCGGCTGGCACGACGGGCGACCGCCTGATGGAATCCGTCAAGATTGCTCTGGATGGCGCCCGTGAAGCGAGCAGTCAGATCCAGAACCAGACCTTTGAAGCGTCTGAATCTGCAGCCCGGTCGCTGGCTGAGCTCAAGGAAGCTGGACAACAGGCCGCGGCTGCCGTTCGCGCCGCAGGCATGGCTGCGCGTGCTGAAATGGACATTTCTGAACGCCGCGCAAATATCACCAGCCAGGCCCTGTTGAAAAAGACCCAGTCGGTTGAGGCGCACAGCGCTGCGCTTGTCGATCCTGCGCCGGAGCCAGTTCAAATCGATGCGCCCACACAAGTTGCCAGTGTTGAACAGACCCCGATCGCGGAACCGGCGCCTGAACCAAGATTGCAGCCCGAGCAGGTGGTGCAATCGCCATCAAGAGCCGTCGAAGAGGATCTGTTCGAAGCCAGCGCTGACCGCATGGCGAAAGCCATGATGGATGAGGAAAGTGACCTGTCGAATGGATCTGACGATCATTCGAATGGCCATATCCCAACAACGAATGGGCTGTCCAATGGCGGCAATGGCGACTCCCGCATGCTGAAAGTCGACGAGCTCGCCAATTTTGACATCATCGACGCGACCGAAGAAGCCACCCCAAGCTTTGAAGCCGACGAAGAACTCGAAATCGTCACGCCGCCACGTCAACGCGCCGACTCGCTTAGCGACATCATTGCAGACATGGAGCGCGATGAGCGTTCAACTCTGTCACGCGAAGAGACGGCGGAAGCGCTGCTTGGACAATTGCAGGAATCCGGCATTCAGCTCACCGATGTCTTCCGTCCCAAGGACAAGAAGAGAATCGCGCACGCAGCCCGAAAGGGCGAGGATCATCGTCGGACTGCCATCAATCAGCAGGTCGGACGACAGGTCGAACGCGTTCGCCAGCGGCTGCGCGGCAATCTGGAAATGATGACCCTGGCCCGCGACTTCCTGGCGCTGGAAGAGTCAGACGCCCTCAACGCCCTCGAGAACACGCACGCATCCAACAAGAATGCGAGTGCGCGGCTGGCGACTTATCTGTTGCTTGATGCGGCGGTCACCTAAAACGATCCAGGTAAAGCTAGGCGCGTAACGCCTTTTGCTGATGGCCTTCGCAGTAGGGCGACCCCTCTGCACTTGGTTTTCCGCAAAAGTGAAATCCGGCTTTACCGGGCTCACCTATCGGCCATTTGCAATGGGAATCGCGGAGCGCATAGACCGCGCCCGCGCCTGTTTTCTTGCGCGTGTCGAGGACGCGTTTGGATCGTTCTTTTCTACTCATGCTGTCATGATACCGCCGCGTGCCGGAATGGCAAACGCGGCGGCATACGGATGATGGAGGCGTCTATTCGCCGATCCACTCGAACCCAGGCTCATCCCACCATGGGAAGAAGCTTGGCATGCCATCCGATACTTTGACGGGATAGACCGGCTTGCGCTTCTCCAGAAAGCTCATCACGCCTTCGCGGGCATCTTCGGTCTGGCCGCGGGAATAGATCGCAGCGCTGTCGACAATATGAGCGTCCATCGGATGGCTCGCCCCCAGCATGCGCCACATCATGTGACGGGTGAGCGTGGTCGAGACGGCCGCGGTGTTGTCGGCAATCTCGTTCGCCATGGCGCGGGCCACATCCATCAATTCAGCTTGCGGATGCACCGAGTGAACAAGACCGCCTTTCAAGGCTTCTTCAGCCGGAAAGACGCGGCCCGAATAACACCATTCCAGCGCCTGCTGAATGCCGACCAGACGCGGCAGGAACCAGCTTGATGCCGCTTCGGGATTGATCCCGCGGCGGTTGAAGACGAATCCGAATCGCGCATTGTCCGAGGCAATCCGGATATCCATGGGCAATTGCATCGTCACGCCGACGCCGACCGCTGCGCCATTAATGGCGCCAATTACGGGTTTCAAACTGTCAAACATGCGCAGGGTCAGGCGGCCGCCGCCATCGCGTTGAATGTCCACCATTTCGGTCCGGCCAATCTCGCCGCTATCGGCGCGCGCTTCATAATCGAACGTCTTGGCCCCTTCCGACAGGTCTGCTCCCGCACAAAAGGCACGGTCGCCGGAGCCGGTCACGATCACCGCCCGGATGTCGTCATTGGCATCTGTCTTGTCGAACGCATCGATCATTTCGAACATCATCTTGCCGGTGAAGGCATTCATCTTGTCCGGCCGATGCAAGGTCAGGATGGCAATGCCGCCCTCTTGCTCCAGTTTGATGGTTTCATAATCGCCGAGGCTGCTCATCTCGCTCTCCTGTTCAGATTCTGCCGACAGGAAGCGGTCTCTCCATAGTGTCGTCAAGCGTGACGCAGCGTTGCCCCTTCCAATTCGTGACGCCTGTGTCATCTTCCTGGAAAGGCGATTATACGAGAACGCCGACCAGGAGGATGAAATGGCCGAGTTTGACTATATCATTGTAGGCGCTGGCAGTGCGGGATGTGTCCTGGCCAATCGCCTGACCGAAGACGGCAAATCCTCGGTCCTGCTGCTTGAAGCGGGCGGCAAGGACAGCTCGATGATGATCCATATTCCGGTCGGCTATGCCCAGACCCTGAAAGACCCCAAGGTCAATTGGATGTACGAGACCGAGCCGGACCCCGGCACCAATGATCGCATCCATACTTGGCCGCGTGGCAAGGTGCTGGGCGGATCGTCCTCGATCAATGGGCTGCTTTATATTCGTGGCCAGAGACAGGATTATGATGGCTGGGCGCAACTGGGTCTGCGTGGATGGTCTTATGATGACCTTCACCCTTACTTCCTGCGCAGCCAGAACCAGGAACGGGATGGCATGGACGGGCATAGCAAAGGCGGCCCGCTCAATGTGTCCGACGTGACGGAGAAACACCCGGTCTCAGATGCGGTGATTGCCGCCGGCGAGAAGCTCGGCCTGCCGCATCGCGACGTGAATGGCGAAGACCAGGAAGGCATCGCCTATTATCAGCTAACGGTGAAGAATGGCCGCCGCTGGAGCGCTGCGGTCGCGTATCTCAATCCGGCCAAGAAGCGCCCGAACCTGACCATCGAAACCAAGGCGCTCGCCGCCCGCGTGCTGTTCGACGGCAAACGCGCCATCGGCGTGGAGTACACGCAGAATGGCCGCACGGTGACGGCCAAGGCCCGCGGAGAGGTGATCCTGGCCGGCGGCGCGATTAACAGCCCGCAATTGCTGGAACTGTCCGGCATTGGCGATCCGGAACGACTGCAGGCGCATGGCATCGAGACGATTTCCGCCCTGCCCGGCGTTGGTGAAAACCTGCAAGACCATTTCGTTCTGGGCGCGCGCTTTCGCATGAAGCCGGGCACGCCTTCGGTCAATCAGCAATCCCGCGGCCTCGCCATGGTCGGGGAGGTGTTCAAATATCTGACACAGCGCAAGGGCCTGCTCACCCTGTCCGCTGCGCACATCGCAGCCTTCATCCGAACCCGTCCCGAACTCGCGACGCCGGACGTGCAATATCACATCCTGCCCGCGACGATGGACATGCAGAAGATGACCGAAAGCGGTGACATGGAGCTGGAGAAACAGCCCGGCATCACCATTGCACCGTGCCAGTTACGGCCGGAAAGCCGTGGCAGCGTTCATATCAAATCCGCGCAACATGACGCGCATCCGGCGATCCGGCCAAA
>JBCCCT010000143.1:0-8853 GCA_039033355.1 Pseudomonadota bacterium
AACACAAGCCGAGTTAAGCAGGAGATCCTGCCAAATCGCTGCTTTTGTCCCTGAACTTCGTTACGAATTCAGGGCAAATTTGCATGAAGTTTCTGTAAGCACGGAAATGCGGGGCATCAGATATTTGCCAGTCGTTTCTCGGCGATCGAGTCGGGCTGAATGTCTGCCGTTCCAGGCCGCACCCAATGGTGAAACAGGAAACTACCGCCCAGCTTTTGCACCTCGGCCCCGGCGCCGCATTTGAATCGGCGCAATCCGGGTGAAAGGTCGGCACGGCCCAGATCAAGCCGTGTGACCTTTCTCGCCTGCAAGTCACTCATGATCTGCCAGAGAAGCAGGTTGTGGGCACAGGTCTGACGCCCGTCCGGGGTGGTTATACCAGCCTGATAAGTCGCCATGCGGCCATGTTTCAGGATCAGCATACCGGCCACCGGCTGACCATCCAAAGCTGCAGTATAAAGACGCGCCTGGCCTTTATTCGCTGTCGCAAAAGCGAGCAGGAACGCCGCCGGATAAGACTTGTAGCCTCGCGCTTTTTGCTGCGCCGCCTCAGCGTGCAGGAACCATTTGTGACGAAGTGGGTCGAGCGGCTGATCCGTCACTGTCAGGCCAGACGCTTCTGCTTTTTTCAGCTGATTGCGCCATTTTTGATGCAAACGCGTGCGCATTCGCTCTGGTCGATCCAATTGGACCGTTGCGATTTCCGCACCCCCGGCGACTTTGAACCCACCCGGCCGCGGCTGATGGATCCCGGCATTGACCACCAGAATCCCTTTGAATTCAGCCCGAATACGCCGGATCAGCGCCTGCCTGGACGATTCGTCTCCGCCGACAGGTCCTCTGGACAGGAGGTGAAATGCCCCAAGGACTGGCAGGTGACGGGTCTGGATCAGCGCCGTCGCTGTCCCTTCTGAGACGCGGGTCACGGAAAGCCCCAGCCGATCGCAGGTCCGCTCAAAGGCAGGCGATTGGGTCAGTGGCAGCTCGAGATCCGTCATGAATTAAACCTGTGGTTGAAACACTTCACAATTGGTTAAGACTTGTCCGGCCTGATAGCCAAGCCAATCGGCTCAAAACCTGCAGGACATGCAGCACACCGCGATGGATAGTATGGCTTTACCAATGGCCTGACTTATGTTGCAGTGCACCAAAGACGGGATTGGGAACTGATGCTATACACGCTTGTCGAGATGAATCGTGCGGCCCTGGCGCCTATGCGCCTATGGGCAAAAGGCACGATGCAGGCGCTCGAAAATCCGCTCAATCCCTTTGCCAACACGTCCCTTGGTCGTTCTGCGCATGCCGCCAGCAGCGTCTTCGAACGCGCGACGCGCTATTATGGCAAGCCGGAATGGCAAATCCCGAGCACCGAGATTGATGGCAAGACCTGCACCGTCACGCCGGTCACGACCTGGTCGACCGCCTGGTGCAATCTGGTGCATTTTTCAACGGAAGGCGCACCGAAGGGCCGTCCGCGTCTGCTCATCTGTGCTCCGCTCTCAGGTCACTTCGCGACCCTGTTGCGCGGCACGGTCGAGGCCTTCCTGCCGACCCATGACGTCTACATCACCGACTGGACCGATGCGAAAATGGCGCCGGTCTGGCTCGGTCGTTTCGATCTCGATGATTATATCGATCATGTCCGCTCGGCCTTGCAGCATATTGGCCCCGGCGCACATGTCGTGGCGGTCTGCCAACCCGGCCCAGCCGTCCTCGCCGCGATTTCGATGATGTCCGAAGATGAAGATCCGGCTTTGCCATCCACAATGACCTTCATGGGGTCGCCTATCGATGCGCGTAAGTCGCCCACCGTGCCGAACCTGCTAGCGGAAGAGCGCAGTTTCGAATGGTTCCGCGACAAGATGATCTACACCGTCCCGGCGCCATGGCCGGGCATGATGCGGCGTGTCTATCCAGGCTTTGTTCAGCTGACCAGTTTCATGCACATGAATTGGGATCGCCATGTCGATGCACAGGCGCGCTTCTTCGACCACCTGGTCGAGGGGGATGAGGACAGCGCCGAAAAGCATCGCGTTTTCTATGATGAATATCTCGCCGTGCTGGACCTGACCGAAGAATTCTACCTGCAGACGATCCGCCGCGTCTTTCGCGAGCACCGTCTGGCACGCGGCACGTTCCGCTATCGCGGCGAACGCCTGATCAATCCAGCAGCGATTGATTCCGTTGGTCTGATGACTGTCGAAGGCGAGAAAGACGACATTTCCGGCATCGGTCAGACCCAGGCCGCACATGATCTTTGTACCGGTATCCCGGACAAGATGCGAGTGGACTATATCCAGCCGGGCGTTGGCCATTATGGCGTGTTCAATGGACGCCGCTTCGAAGCCGAGATCGTCCCACGCATCAATGCCTTCCAGGGCATGATTGCCAACCGCGACTAATCTGCCCGTTCGGCGAGCAAGCTGTCCGGATAAGAGGCGATTCAGATGGATCGTCGCGCAGGAGTCGGCAATTTCGAGAATTTCCTTGGCAAACAGTCCAGCCTGGTGAAATCTGCAAAGGCCGCGCAACGAGGCCCGGCAGTTCGCAAAGACGCACTTGTCCTTTCACCTGAAGGCGCGCCGTCTTGCGCATTCGATTATCACACATCCGACCATTCTCACGCATTGCGCCCTGACCGGACATGCGCTGATTCCGCCCGACTTTGCGGGCGTGGTCTGAGCCCATTGGAGACGTCCATGACTGAATTGATTGATGATACCCTGGTGCGCCCATCGCGACGCACCTGGCTGAAACTGGCCGGTGTCGGGGCCGTTGGTGCGGCGGCGGTTTTGCCCGCTTGCGCGCCGTCCAGCAATGCGGATGAAAAACCCGCAGTCACGGAGATCGATCCAGATGCGCTGGCGATCATGTCGTCGAACGAAAATCCGTTCGGCCCATCACCAAAAGCCCAGACCGCCATGATTGAGGCGGTCGGCAATATTTATCGATACACCGGTCCGCTGACCGCGAAGTTCGGGAAGATCATCGCAGAACGCGAAGGGGTTGAGCCAGAGCAGGTTCTGGTGACCAACGGATCCTCGCCGATCCTCGCCGCTTTCGCAGACTGGGTCTCCGTTAAAGGCGGCGACATCATTACCTCTGCCACCACCTATGAAGGCGTCCCGCGGGTGGCGGAGAAAGTTGGTGTGAATGTCATCTACACGCCGCTGACGCCAGATATGGGCTATGATCTGGACGCCATCGCCGCCCAGATCGGCCCGAATACAGGCGCGGTCTATCTCTGCAATCCAAACAATCCGACCGGTAAAACAATCGATCCGATCGCGCTGAAAGCCTTTGTCGAAGCGGCGTCGGCGAAAGTGCCGGTATTCATTGACGAAGCCTATCTCGATATGGCTGATGATTATCCGGCTGGCATTATGAGCGAGTTCGTCTCAGCTGGCCGCCCGGTTGTCGTTGCACGGACTTTCTCGAAACTCTACGCCATGGCCGGACAACGGATCGGCTATGCCGTGATGCCCGCCGACATGGTCATGGACATGCGCATGTCCGGGCGTCTCTCCAATGTCAATCATCTCGGCCTGGTCGGCGCGATTGCGAGCCTGGAAGACACCGCCTATTTCGAGGAAATGCGGCTCAAGACCAGGCTGGGCCGCGAGAAACTGATCGCCATGGCCGACGATCTCGGGCGCCCGATCGCGCCAGATCCGCAAGGCAGTTTCATCTATATGGATCTCGGTATGAACAATGCCGAATTCGCGGCCAAGATGCTCGACAAGGGCGTCCGTGTTGTCGGCGCGCGGTGGAGTGAGTTGCCGCAATGGACCCGGATCTGTGTGGGTCTCGATCATGAGATTGAGAAGTGTCACGCCGCCGCGAAGGAAATCCTGACCTCGGTCTAAGCCTCAACATCCTGACGCGCGCGCGTCAGAAAGTAGATAACAGCGCCGGTGGCGATCAAGCCGGCGCTGACGGCGACTTCCTGCGGGCGTTCGAGCGCGACATACATCAGCGTCCAGAGGGACAGGCCGATATAGATGAGCGGCAGGATCGGATAAAGCGGCACTCTGAAAGGGCGCTCAAGATTCGGATGTCGCCAGCGCAGCACAAACAGACCCGAAACGGCGAACAGGCTGTTCAAGGCCAGCGTAAAGCCGGCAAAGACCAGAACCTGGTCGAACGTCGCCGTCGCGACAAAGATCAACGCCAGACCTGACTGCACCAGCACGGCTGTGGTTGGCATTCCGTCCTCATTCGATTTAGCCAGCGCGCGAAACGCCGGAATGTCCTGTCCGACCACCTGCAAGACGCGCGGTCCCGCAATGGTCATGGCCGAGACGGTCGAGATGAGCAGGATGCCCAGCACCCCGCCGGTAAACATCGCTCCCGTTTGCCCAAATACGTGCCGTGCCGCGATGACCCCGACTTCCACTTCGCCGACCATCTGCTCCATTGGCGTGGTCAGAAGGAAAACCGCATTGAGCAATATGTAGAGCAGCATCACCCCAAACGCCCCGGCAAAGAGCACGCGCGGCAGGCTTTTCTGCGGATTTTCGAGCTCATCCGTCAGATATGTGGCGACGTTCCAGCCGGTATAGGCATAGCTGACATAGATCAGCGACACCGCAAATGCGCTCGAGGTCAAAGCCCCGACATCGCCCGATTGCGGCAGCAGGCTGACCGGCTGGAAGTCGGTCACGAGGGCGAGGCCGGCAATGCTGAGAATGATGATGACCGCAACCTTGATCCCGGTGAAGACGCTCTGGAAGGTCCCGCTGGTCTCACGCTGGCGCGTATGGATGACCGTCAGAATGATGATCAGAGCGATGGCCAGACCCCGCTCGGTCCAATTGGTTACGCTTTCGGACGCGTCGGGCAGAAGCGACGAGGTCGTATAGGCACCAAAGGTCATCGCTGCGAGCGCCACGGGAGCGGAGAACCCGATCGTGCAAGACACCCAGCCTGATACAAAACCGGCGCCTGGATGATAGATCTTGCCCAGGAAATTGTACTCGCCGCCAGACCTTGGCAGCGCCGCCCCGAGCTCGGCATAGGACAGCGCGCCACATATGGCGACGATTCCTCCGACGACCCAGAGCATGATCAACGCGAATCCGCTCTCCAGCGTCATCAATTGGAAGCCCAGACTGGTGAACACGCCTGTGCCGACCATGTTTGCGATGACCACAGCCAGTGCGGTTTGCGGAGAGAAGTAGGATTTCATCAAAATTGCTTAGGCGGTGACGCGGATTCGAGTCCAGACCTGTTTCCGCGATCACGCATCAGAGCTGCAGACTGCTCGCCCCTTCAGCAAAACTGAGACGCAGCGACAATTCACTTGTTTCCGATTTCAGGCATGATTTCCGGACTCAATTGAGGATGTGTTGCAAGATGAGCCTCGAAAAGGTCTCATCCGGGACGGAGCGGACAATGCGGGACGACAGAAACAGATTCCAGTTTTCCGCCCATCGCCGACGCGCGATCGAAATCCCGTCCGCGAACATGCGCGACAGTCTCGGCCTGTTATTTGACGTCGATCCCCTGAAAACAAGACAGGCAAAAGGTCTGTATCGGGTCTCCGACTGGCACCATGATCGTTGCATTTTCTCGATTAGCGACGGCGATCTCTTCACCATCCGACGGACCAAGGCCCAGTCGCGCAATGGTGAGCCGCTGGTCTTTGTGCACCGCTATTTGCGCGGGGGTCTGCGCGGCCGCTCCGGCGATTTGAATATCGACCGTCATCCAGGCGCAATCTATGTGCTCGATCAAGCGTGTGACGTGGAATGCGTCCAGGACGCATCGCTGATGCAGTGTCTGTTCCTGCCAAAATCGGCGATTGGATACGATGTTGATACCCATCCGACTCTGATAAAAATCCCGACGCAAGCCGGGCTGGGCCGGACCCTGGACGGATTGTTCGACCAGGCCTTTAGCGGGTTGCTGACCGACAATTCAATCGAAGACACGCTCATAGACCGTCTAGCAGCCTGTTTGCGTGTTGCCATCCAAACCGATGCCCCCACCGGCGACGTTCGGCGCCACGCCCGCGACGCGATTGCCGACCAGATCCGGGTCTATGTCGAACAGAGGCTCGAGGATTGGGACCTTTCTGTCGCGTCCGTACTGCGAGACTTTGGCGCATCCAGAGCCTCGCTTTATCGCATGTTCGATGCCTATGGCGGGGTTCGCCAATATATAAGTCACCGGCGATTGTTGCGGGCGGTGATGGATATCTCCTCGCGTCCCGTCAAACGCGGACGAATCGCCAACGCCGCAGAACGTTGGGGCTATTCCTCTGGCGCGAATTTCAATCGCGCCGTGCGTCAGGAATTTGGCGTTCCACCCGGCGATCTGGTCAATATTCCGGATTTCGAACGGGAAAACCTGGCGCTTAGCAAAGGTCTGTTCCGATTTCGGAATCGCTCGGTTCAATCGGTCGATCACTTGCTCGAGCAATATGTGCGTTTGCACGCTTAACCCCTACCCACACCCACGACTCACCGCTAATACTCGTCCTCCAAAGAAGGACTTTAAGCCGATGCCGAGCGCCCCGATCAATGCTGACAGCCATCTCTATCTGATTGATGCCAGCGCCTATATTTTCCGCGCTTATCATGCCCTGCCGCCGCTCACCCGGGCCTCTGATGGCCTGCCCGTCGGGGCGGTGTCCGGGTTCTGCAACATGCTCTGGAAACTGCTCGAGGACCTCAAGGGCGACGATCGCCCAACGCATTTTGCCTGCGTGTTCGACAAGTCTTCCTACACGTTCCGCAATGACATGTTCCCGGAATACAAGGCCAATCGCTCTGAACCGCCGGAAGACCTGCGCCCGCAATTCCCACTCGTACGCGAAGCCGCGATCGCCTTCCACACCCACGCGCTGGAAATGGAAGGCTATGAAGCCGATGACCTGATGGCGACCTATGCCCGCCAGGCCGAAGCCAAGGGCGCGCGAGTGACGATTGTGTCGTCCGACAAGGATCTGATGCAGCTGGTCTCGGACAAGGTGTCGATGCTCGACACGATGAAGAACAAGCATATCAGTCATGACCAGGTGGTCGAGAAATTCGGGGTCGGTCCGGACAAGGTGATCGACATTCAATCGCTGGCCGGCGACAGCGTCGACAATATTCCTGGTGCGCCCGGCATTGGCGTGAAGACCGCCGCCACGCTGATCACCGAATATGGTGACCTCGACACGCTGCTGGCGCGGGCCGAGGAAATCAAACAGCCGAAGCGCCGACAGACCCTGATCGACAATGCCGATCAGATCCGCATGTCGCGGGATCTGGTGACGCTGAAAGTCGATGTCCCGGTTGAGGTGCCAATGGAAGACCTCGCCGTCGCCGACCCGGACCCCAAGCTGCTGCTCGATTTTCTGGAGCGAATGGAATTTCGCACGATCACGCGCCGGGTCCGCGAGACGTTCGAGCTGGAAGGCACACTGGAAGAAGCGACCGAAGACGAGCCGGTCCAGATCGACCGCAGCGCCTATACCTGCATCCGCGACTTCGACGCGCTGGAAGACTGGATCGCGCGCGCTACGGCTCAGGGCTATGTCGCCGTCGATACAGAGACCGACGCCCTCGACGCACACGAGGCTGGCCTGGTGGGCGTCTCCCTGGCTCTGGCGCCGGGTGAGGCTTGCTACATCCCGCTGGCGCATGTCGATCCGGATAGCGATCCGTCGGCCGCCTCAGGCGACATGTTCGGCGCCGATCCGCCGCGCCAGATCAACCAGGACAAGGCGCTGGACGCGCTGAAAGGCCTGTTCGAGGATGATTCCGTCCTCAAGATCGGACATAATTTCAAATATGATGTCACGGTCCTGGCCCGCTATGGCATGCGCGCGGCGCCGATTGATGACACAATGCTGCTCAGCTTTGTCATGCATGCCGGCATGCACAATCATGGCATGGATGAGCTGTCAGAACGCTATTTCCATCACACCCCGCTCAGCTTCAAGGATGTCTGCGGCACCGGCAAGAAACAGATCACGTTTGATCGCGTGCCGCTCGACCGCGCGACCGAATATGCCGCCGAGGATGCCGACATCACCTTGCGCCTCTGGCTCGACAGCAAGGCCCGCCTGCACAAGGAACGGGTGGCCACCGTCTATGAGACGCTGGAACGTCCCCTGGTTCAGGTCCTGTCTGACATGGAAGCGCATGGCATCAAGGCGGATCGCGATCACCTGTCGCGTCTGTCCTCAGATTTCAGCCAGTCCATGGCCCGCTATGAAGCCGAGGCTTACGAACTGGCTGGCCGCGAGTTCAATCTCGGTTCGCCGAAACAGCTTGGCGAGATCCTGTTCGACGAGATGGGACTGGAAGGCGGCAAGAAGACCAAGACCGGCGCCTGGCAGACCGGCGCGGATATTCTCGAAGACCTGGCGGCAGAAGGTCACGAGCTGCCGCGCGCGGTGATCAATTGGCGGACGGTGTCCAAGTTGCGCTCGACTTATACTGAAACGCTGCAGCAACAGATCAGCCCGCGCACCGGCCGCGTCCACACCAATTACGGCATGACCGGCGCCCAGACCGGGCGGCTGTCCTCGAATGATCCGAATCTGCAGAACATTCCGATCCGCACCGAAGAAGGCCGCAAGATTCGCGAAGCCTTCATTCCGGAGCCTGGCAATGTCCTGATCAGCGCTGACTATAGCCAGATCGAGCTGCGCCTGCTGGCCCATATTGCCGGTATTGATGCGCTGAAAGACGCGTTCCATCAGGGCCTCGATATTCACGCCATGACGGCCAGCGAAATGTTCGACGTGCCGATCGAGGGCATGGACCCGATGATCCGGCGCCGCGCCAAGGCGATCAATTTCGGCATCATCTATGGCATTTCCGGCTTCGGCCTGGCCCGCCAGCTCTCCATCCCGCG
>JBCCCT010000144.1:0-8782 GCA_039033355.1 Pseudomonadota bacterium
GAAGTGTTCAGCGTCCCGGTCAAGGATGGCTCAACGCGGAATATTTCCGACACGAGCGGTGTCCGCGAATATGCTGGCACCTGGTCACCTGACGGCCAGAAACTGGCTTATATTGTGGAAGCCGATCGCAAGCAGCATCTGATCATTGAAGACCAGGACGGGCTCGGCGAGACGACCCGGTTCGATCTCGGCGATCATTTTTACACGCTGCTCGATTGGGGCGGTGAAGGTGATCATATCATCTATCGCGACAATCATCTGAAACTGTTCGCGCTCAATACAGAGAGCGGCGACCGGCGCCAGATTTCCGAGGATACAAGACGGCAATGGGGCTTTGGCGGCACCGAAGTCAGCACTTCCCCGAATGGTGAGTGGCTGGCCTATACGCGTGAGGAAGCCAATTTCAATCGCAATATCTATCTGTATAATTTCACCAGTGGCCGCAGCACGCAGTTGACCGATGGCATGGCCGATGCCGGCGCGCCGGCCTTCAGTGCGGACGGCACGCTGCTTTACTTCACAGCCTCGACCAATGCCGGCCCAACCCATGTTGGTCTCGACATGTCGACCCAGGAACGGCCGTATCGGGCCGGCATCTACGTCGCGGTCCTGACCGAGGATGGCCTGTCGCCGCTGGCGCCAAAAGCCGGCGATGAAGAAGCCAAGGACGAAGAAGAAGAGGAAGACGAGGACGAGGCTGAAGAAGAAGATCTCGTCTATGACCTGGCGGGCGCCCGCGGGCGGATCCAGGCTCTGCCTGTCGAGCAGGCGCAATATTCGGGTCTTTCGGTCGGCAAGTCAGGCAGCCTCTATTACATCAAGAGTGTTCAGCCCGGCGTTGAAATCACACCGCCGGGACAAAACCTGCAGGCCGATGCGGAATTCATCAGCTTCGATTTTGATGATCGTGAAGCCTCAATCTTGACCAGCGGCATTGTCGCCTTCACCTTGAGCACGGATGGCGAACACGCCCTGGTGCGCAAGTCTGATGGCTCGCTGGCCACCGGCAAGCTTGGCGACAAGTTTGACACCAAGCCGGTCAAAACTGGTGACTTGCAGCTCTGGATCGAGCCGCGCAAGGAATGGCGTCAGATCTTTGACGATGTCTGGCGCATGGAAGCGGAATATTTCTATGACCCCAATCTGCATGGGCTCGACTGGCAAGGCATCTATGACCGCTACCTGCCGCTGCTCGACCATGTCGGTCGACGTGAGGATCTCAACCGGCTGATGACCGAGATGATCGCGGAAATGCAGGTGGGTCATAACCGGCTGGGTGGCGGCGATATTGAGCGTCCGTCCGGTCCTCAGATCGGCCTGCTCGGCGCAGATCTCAGCATCAATAATGGCCGGCATCAGATCAGCCGGATCTATACGGGCGAGCACTGGAACCCGAATGTCCAGGGACCGCTCGCGGTGCCAGGCCTCGATGTCTCGGAAGGCGATTACATTATCGCGATCAATGGCCGTGATCTTGGCCAGGGCTCGAACATTTTCGAACACCTCGCGGGCACGGTCGGCAAACAGGTCACCCTGACCGTGTCGGATCGGGCCAATGGCCGCAATCCGCGCGACATCGTGGTTGAGCCCACCGGGAATGAATTTCTGATGCGCCTCTGGGCCTGGATTGAAAGCAATCGCAAGGCCGTGGATGAAGCCACAGATGGCCGGGTTGGCTATGTCTATCTGCCCAACACGGCCGGCGCCGGCTATACCCTGTTCAACCGCATGTTCTTCTCGCAGACTGACAAGGACGCGATGATTATTGATGAGCGGTCAAATGGTGGTGGTCAGGCCGCCAATTACATCACCGATGTGCTGAGCCGGACCTATCTGTCAGGCTGGAAGGATCGCGATGGCCTGATCTTCAACACGCCAGGCGGCGCCATGTTTGGCCCGAAACTGATGCTGATCGACCAGGATGCAGGTAGTGGCGGCGACTTCCTGCCTTACAGCTTCCGCGAAATGGGGATTGGTACGCTGATGGGCACCCGCACCTGGGGCGGTCTCATTGGCATCTCGGCCAATCCCGGTCTGGTTGATGGCGGCTTCCTGGTGGTGCCTTATTTCCGCTTCTTCGACAGTGACTATGAATGGTCGGTCGAGAATGAAGGTGTGGCCCCGGACATTGAAGTGGCGCTCGATCCGACCCTGACCAATCAGGGCCGGGATTCGCAACTGGAAGCCGGGATTGCCGAAATCCTGCGCCAGCTGGAAGCCAATCCAAGCCCGGTCCCGACAGAGGCCCCGGCCTATCCGACAGAACTGGGAGAATAATCATCACAGGCAGGCCACACGCACAGGTGGCCTGAGCGACCAATTGGGAGAGGGAGCAAGCACATGGCCTGGAAACATCTGGCAATCGTCGGGCTTAGCCTGGCGACGGTTTTTGGCTGTTCGTCGCCGCCACCCGGCGACGTCACGGCGATTATCGGCGGCACCGTGATTGATGGCCGGGGCGGCGCCTCGATCGAAAACGGGGTCGTGCTGATCGAGGATGATCGCATCCTCGCTGTGGCAGCAGGGGATGATATCGAAATCCCGAATGGCGCCACGCAGATCGATGCCACCGGCAAGACCGTGATGCCGGGCCTGGTCGACGTGCATGTCCATTTCGACATTCTCGGCCACGCAAACTACGCACACTGGTTTGGCGAGTATGAAGACCGGATGCGGAGCGACATCATGCCAAGCGCGGCGCAGGCCATGCTGCGCGCCGGCGTCACCTCGGTGCGGGATCTGGGTGCGGATGTCGACAATATTTTCTGGTTACGCAGTGAGATTGATGCGGGACGCCTGCCCGGACCGCGCACCTTCATCGCCGGCCCTTTCCTGCGCAAGACGGCCACCAGTTTCGTCTCTTCCGACTATGTCGACACCTGGGTCGTCAAGGATCCGGAAGATGGCCGCGAGAAAGTGCGCACGCTGATCGAAATGGGCGTGGATGTGATCAAGACCCAGGACGAGACCCTGTCACGGGAAGAGCTGATAGCGATTTATGATGAAGCGCATAAAGGGGGCCTCCGGGTTGCTTCGCACATCTATGCGGCAGATGCCGTCGAAACCGCGCTCGAAGCCGGGCTCGGCCCGTATGACACGATCGAACATATCGGGGTTAATCAGGACACCAATTACAATGATAATATTGTCCGCCTGATCGTTGACAATCAGGTCGCCATGGCCCCCACCATCATTGCGCTGGAAGGCGTCAAGATGATCATCGAGGACCCAAGCCTGGTTGATGACGACAAATGGCGCCGCGACATTCCCGCCGAGGATCTGTTCGCCGACATTCAGAGCTCCTATCGCGAAAGCGACCTCAGTACCCATCCCATCTTCCTGCGCTCGGAAGCGGATCGCAATGGCCGGTTCTCCAAACTGAAGCATCTGTATGACAATGGCGCCCTGTTCGCTGTGTCGTCGGACTCTGGCACGCGGGGTAATCCACATCATAATGCGATGTGGCGGGAAATGGTCCTGACCCAACAAGTCATTGGCATGTCGCCGATGGACGTGATCGTGACCGCCACCGCCGTGAATGCTGAAATCCTCGGCGCCAGCGACGAGATTGGCACGCTTGAGCCTGGCAAATATGCCGATGTGCTGATCGTTGATGGCGATCCGCTCGCCGATCTTTCCGCAATTCAGGACGTGCATGAAGTCTACAAGGGCGGGCGCCTGGTCGAATGATCCGCTAAAGCGGAGCCTAGATCGGACGCCGCAAAAAAATCAGACTGTTATACCATTGCAATGGTATGACACTTGTCGCCGATTTTGCCCCTAATCGTTGCAACGACATCCCGTCGAGCGATGAGGTGCATATGCGATTACAGGACCTTTTCTCGGCCGCCCAACCGTTCCAGGTTCAAACCGATGATGGCCGCATTCATACGCTTCGCAGTGCTGTCGAGCTGGCGAAGGATGTTGCAACAGCGCCGCTTCGCTATGTCCTGGACGATGCGTCGGTGCGCATGATCTCGGAATGTGCGTTCGACCAGAATTCGATGCTTGGCAGCGCCGTCGACCTGTTTCGCGTCCCGGCAGATCGGCTGTGGATCGAATGGTCGGACGAAGCCTCGGTTCAATATCTGATCAAGCATGGTCATTCGCTTGCCACGGAACACCAGCTTGCGCCCCGAAAAGTAGGCGTCCTCATTGACAGCGATGAGACGGGACGATCCGGCGAAGTTCGCATGGCCTGGCTGGGCAAATCCGGTGAGCTCGAAGTCTCGCCTTTTGTAACTGAATTTGATTTTGATCGTCCGATATCCCTTCCGCAACCGCAGCCAAAATCCACGGTTCGATATGTCCACATCCAGGGGCTCCAAGCCCTTGATCCCTTCTTCGCCTGTTTAAGATTTCGGATGGAGCCATGTTGGGACCAGTATTATCGAACCTATACGTCTTCCGATGGAGCGTTGGAGAAAACGATTAATCGTGCTGTCGCCTTTGTCAGCGGTGATTTCCCGTTCGCCGCCGCCTTTCTGCTGATGCTATCGACCAGAACCGCCTTTGAGGAACGGGAAACCGGTTTCGCGAAACTCAATAATAAGCGCGCCAAGCGGGGGAAGTCGCCTCTGCTCGATCATATTGAAATCCGGATGAATCTGACGCCATCCGAACGCTCCGGCGGATATGGTGGAGGTGCAAAATCGGCGCCGCGACTGCACCATGTTTCAGGTCATCTGGTTCGCCGTGGAGAGACCTTGTTCTGGCGCAGGTCTCATCTCAGGGGCTCTCCAAGCCAGGGCGCCCTGCTCTCTAAAACGATCGCGGTGACCGCCGATCCGATCGCAAGAGCCGCTTAGCTCACCGCCCAGACTTTCGCAGCCAATGCGTTGGCCCGAGACACGTCCGCTTTGGCGAAGACAGAACGCAGCTGGGCGCGGACCGTGCTGGACTTCACACCGCGGGCGTCGGCTGCCTGGTCAATTGACAGCCCATTCGCCACCAGAATCGCCAAATTCGCTTCGGCTTCGGTAAACCCGAAGAGAAATTGCAGTCGGGCCGCACTGGCGACGGTGAGCCCGCGTTTTCTGAACATGATCAAGGCGACGGAGACGGCGCCGGCCAAAGCGCCGCTTGGTAGCGAGGCGGGAAGAATCTCCAATTCATAGACTTCCTGGTCGGACACCAGACTGACTCGTTCGGGCCCTGCATTTAGAACCTGTTTGTTAATCGCCCGCGCCAAAGCCCTTTTGAACAGAGACTCGTCTTTTGGTTGTTGAATCATGAGCCGGTCGCCCTGCGACGCAATAAGCGAGCATTCCTCTATCAAAGCCAAACCGGACGGGTTGGCCCAGACAATAGAACCATCAGCAGTGACCATGGCGGATGGGGTTTGCGCAATCATCAAACCCGCAGTGAGCGAAATCGGCGCGGCAGCGCCCAAACGACCGAGCTTCATCGCAAGACCGGTCGCGCCTTTGATATGGGGCAGCAATTGCTGAATGAAGCGCCCTTCATTATCGCCGAAATGCTCTGCCCCAATGCGGCGCGAGAAGGTGATGGATGTTTCGATATCCTCATTCGGGCGGAGCATGCCACCGGCCAACCATCGCTGCCCGATCTTGGCAAAAAATTCCTGCAGATAAGCCGCGCGTTGCCAGTCATCCTCGGAAATATGCTGGTGACAGAGATAGACCGAAGCCCCGTGTTTTTCGTAAGCACGGCGCATCGCGAAGCGGTGCACGTTTACGTATTGCCAATGATCAAGAAACGCTGAAACCGCTTCTTCGGTATAGCCTTCGCCAAATCCTACAAAATATCTTGTTTCCAGGGATTTGGTCCCGATAATGTGAAGATTGCCACCACTCGCATCGATGCGCGACGTGGCGGCGCGAATCGCGCGTTCCATTTCATGCCCATCCAGAACGCCGGCATAAATCGCCTCGATGAGATCGGCATCTGAAAGATCATCAGGATGATTGGACATGCAACCAATTTATCGTTTATCGCTAATATTACGTGTGTAACAACAGGGCAGTCGAATCTCCAAGGTCCGTTCTGTTAACTCGGTGTAATATTCTGGAATTGCGCCCTCGGAATTGGCCTAATCGGCCAGTCCCGGAATTGATCTGGGGTCTTTCTCGCAGCTTCCGGTCTCGCGGCCTGAGATCCCGGGTCAAGCCCGGGACGATCGGAATAGAGTACATTTGGAACCGGGCTAGCCCCTCGAACGCCTCATCCTGAGCCTGACGAAGGACGAGGCGGGGCTCCTCAGAAGCCCGACCCTTTATCCTTCGCCAGGCTCAGGATGCGGGTCTCAAAGACCAATCCAACTCGCGCGCCGGGCCGAGTGTACTGTGTCTCCTCCGCTTCAGTCACATTCGCGCGAGCCCTGAAGCCAAACCATCGACAAGCCGGGGCGGTCTTGGCTAGCGAAGAGACGGAGGCGAGAGAGGATAAGCCATTGCAAGCCATCTATTGGGTTCTGACCTGGGCCTGTCATCGCAAATGCAAGCATTGCTATGATGACCGCTTTCGCCCTTATGTCCGCGACGCACTGACCGAAGTGGTCGGCGAGGGTCAGGCGGCATTCCAGAAAGTCATCGACAATCTGCCAGACGATTTGAGCTGGATTGATGATCAAGGCCGACGCGATCGCACCTTGCTCGTTTTGGCGGGCGGCGAGCTGCTGATTGATGGCGTTCGAGAAGAATTATTCTATCCTGTCCTGGAAGTCCTGCGCGAAAAATATGGTGCGCGCGCGCCAAAAATTTCCATCCAGACGACCGGCGATGTCCTGACCCCGGAGATTCTCGACGAATGTCTTGCCCGTGGCGTGGAGAGTATCGCGATCGCCTCGATTGATGATTACCATGTCGGTATGCAGGGCGAGAAGAAGTTCGCCTTCATGGATCAGATCCGCGACCTGATGCAGAGCCGCGGCGTTCGCGAAGTCTCGCTTGGCGGCGCCAAGGACAAACGCCTGAAGGAGCCGGACCTGGCCGCCGGCCGCGATCTCACCGGACCGACCTTCCTGTTCTTCGGCGCGCAGGAGGATTTGTGGATTGGCGAGCTTTGGCCGCGCGGCCGGGCTTTGTCGAACGGGCTCAGCAAGGCTGGCTATGATGTCAATTTCTGTGCTCGCTGGTCCGGCGCGAAAAACTTCCTGCACATTGGCCGGGCCGGATCAGAAGTGGCGATTGAGCCAGATGGATCGATCTATCCATGCTGCCTGAAAACCAAGGCGCCGCTTGGAAATCTGACCGAGGAACCGTTGGCGGATATCCTGACCAGCGTCGCCACGCTGCCGGCGATCCAAGCGCTGAACGATGGCGACCCGGAGCGCATGGGCGAGTCCGCCGGCTGGACGCGGGCACGGTTCCAGCAGGAATCCCAGGCCAAAGACGGCCTTGGGCAGGACATCGCAAATATGTGTCTCGGCTGCGATCGGTTCTTTGAGCAGGTCTTGTCGACCCAACTTGCTGATCTGCGACGGGAACGATTGGGCGCTCGGGAATTGGCAGAATAGGCTCCGCTCAGTTCGGGGCTTCGAGCTGCCAGTCGTCATAAAGCGTTCGTAACTCACACACAGAATTGCACGTAATGGCCGGCAGATCCGCCTGCGCGATCATCTTGCGGTATCGCACGACATTTCCTGGCGTCTTGAACAGGATCCAGTCAATCATCTCCCATTTCACATATTCCTTGCCGCCTTCAAGCTGCCCGGCACGGGACCCAGGTCCAGCCAGCGTCCGACGCAGATATCGCACCAGGCGGATCCATTTATTGGAGGTCAGGAAAATAATGCCCGTCGCGCGCTCGAAACGTTTCGGGATGAGACGGGAATAATTGCCTTCCATGATCCAGCGATCAGCGCGGATGGCTTCATCATGCAGCGCCGCAAACTCGGCTTCCGGGCGCGGTTGCCAATCGGTATTCGGCAAATGCTGCAACTGATCGAGATGCACCACAGGAAGGCTGAGCCGTTCGGCCAGGGCCAGCGCCAGGGTCGACTTGCCGGCATTGGACGGTCCCATAATCATGATGCGGTCGCCAAGTTGATCCAGAGACAACATGGCCAGACCTTTCAGCACGCTCGATCAGGATGGAATGGTACTCCCGCCGGACTCGAACAAATATTAATCATTTGTTTTTTAACAATTTTATTTCTCGAATCTGACGATACCAACAAAATTACCAACGGACTTTTATCGAGAAACGGTATGAGTCCTGAGTTTTCCACAACTTTGTTTTTGCTGAATTTTTGCTTGTACCGATTCTGCGGAGAGACATTATCCAAATGAGCACACCTTCAACCCTATAATCAAGTGTCATTCGAGCGCTTCAATAGCGCGTTCTGAGTTCAGGGTAAGGCGCCTCACGACGGAAAATACGCGTATCGAAAGTCCGACCGCTTTTGTTTACGCGGCCTTCTTACGAATGCCGTTCGTCTCGGATCAAATCAGCCATGTATTGTTCAACTTCACCCTCCACCCATAAGCTTCGCCTTCTAATATGAACAGGGGAAGGGAATGGGCGGTTCGGGTCTTTGATCAGCTCGTACAGAAGTGATCGACTTATAGAGGTTCGGTCTAGAACGTCTCGCAACGACAGGAATCTGGTAGCTCGACCCCGCTCTCGTTCACGGTCTTCAAATTTCGCAAACTGCGGATCGTCCATCATTTGTATCTTTTACTCCGCCGCCACTGGCTGCTGTTCAATCTGCAGAAAATCGTCCTCATCGAACACAGCATCTGCAAGCGCTTCTCCGAGCAGCTTTCTTCCTGAGTTCAGTCTTTCAGCGACGCGCGCTCTAAATCCTTCGATCGCTGAA
>JBCCCT010000145.1:0-8766 GCA_039033355.1 Pseudomonadota bacterium
CCGTAATCCCCTCGTGGCAATGTGGGTTTCAGAAGAGGGCTAGGCGAGAAGCGCCGGGGAAACATGGTAGAGTCATAAGGGTTGATTGATGAAAGTTCTTTGGGTCGAGGATCACGAGCCGGTTCGCGAGCTGTTAATGGTTGCAGCGGACAAGGCGGCGCGCGCACGCGTTCCAGTTGATCTGGTTATGGCAACGACCCTGATGGAAGCGGAAAACCGCCTGCGTCTGGAACGATTTGATCTGGTCATCCTTGATCTGACTCTGCCCGACAGCTTCGATGGTGACATGACCATCGCGCGCGTCGCCAATATGGGCAAACACCGGATCGCTGTGTGTTCCGCCCAACCGGAGCGGGATCAAGCGGTCGAGACCGCCCTCAAGTGTGGTGCCAACCTGGCGCCGAAAGCGGTGTTCAAAGCCAATCTGCCCTTCAACCGCTTCATTCAGCGGGCCGAGACCTTCCACGACTTCCTGCTCGAGCAGATGCCGGGTGCGGAAGGCAAGATCGCTGTCGCGGCCTGATTCGCTGACTTTCTAAAGCCGTATCGGCGTATCCCAATCGGACTTTGTCTTCTGTTCGTGTCAACGAACTGGTCGATATATGTCGCTTATTCCAGCAATGCGGTCCGGATTGTCGCGAGTTCTGTATCTGTCACGTCCAGTTCCGTCTGGATGAAATTCATCACGGAACCATACTCTTCTTCCAGCGCATCAAATGTCGCTTCGATATACATTGGATGCGAGGCCAGCAGTGGCGCGACTTTTTCAGGCGGCAGCTGGAACAGGAAAGCATAGGGATTGTCTGGATCAGCCGCAGCTTCAGCGCGCGCTTCATCGTTCAGGAACGCGCTCATATAGTCGACATAGTCATCTGAGAGACTGTAATCATGGACGACCGTCTCACGCGGTACGCCAAGGGCCGTCAGTAAAAGCGCCGCCGCTGTGCCGGCGCGATCCTTGCCGGCAGAGCAATTGAAGGCGAGCGGAATATCGCCCGCGGCGAGCCGGTCGAACATTTTCGTATAGCCCTCGACTTCACCTTTCGCGATATCGACATAGCCTTCCGCCATCCCGGCGGCGACATCATCGGCATCTGTGTCCGGAGAGAGAAGGGCGGCAAACATTGGGTTCTCGGCCGGGTCCCGCTCTTCGGGGTCAGCAAAGGTCAGATACTCCGCTGCGCCGGCGCGCCAATCAGTCGGTTCACGCAAGCGCTCATCGCTTTCTCGGAAATCGCAAATCACTTTGACGCCGAGGCCGGACAGATAGTCGTAATCTGCGTCAGTCAGCTCGTGCATGACACCGGAGCGGAATGCATGTCCCCATTTGACGGTCTTGCCATCACGCGTCGGATACCCGCCAAGGTCGCGGAAATTCCGTCCGCCTTCCAGTGGCAAGAGCCGGACGGCAGCCGTCACACCATCGCCAGCCGCGTCTGATCCTGTGACGGTAAAGTATCGCCGTACCGGTCCGTCTTCTGCAGACCAGGTGAAGGTGCCGTCACTTACGTCCTCAGCGATCAGGATGGGCGCCGGATCATCGGGCTCAGTCGAAACGAAGATCGAAACTGCCGCATCGGCCTGATCGACAGCCCAGGAGAGCGCGAAATCATTTGGCGTCTCGCCATGCAGGACTTCGACATTTGTGATGATGACAGGATCAACCGGAGCGGTTGTCTCAGTCGGCTGGGCGCAGGCTACGGTGAGCAGACCGGTGGCAAGCAAGGCTTTGCGATACATGAAAGTGTCCTCCTGGAAGGGCGGTTAGACTTAGAAATCGACGCGAATGCTGGCGACCCAGCGCCGGCCAAAACCTTCGACCTGGTTCGGTGTGGCGCGGGTATTGATGAAACGTACATCCTCTTCGTCGGTGAGATTGTTGCCGTTCAAAGCGAAGGTCACATTCGTCCCATAGACCGGGTTGGGCAGGGTGTAGCGTAGCGAGGCATCGACCCGTTCCGTCTCGGCCCAGAACTCGGTCAGGCTGTCATTCTCCGTCGTGGACAGCCAGTCATCGCGATACTGATAATTGAGGCGCGCAGAGAGGCCGAACTTCTCATAGAAGATTGAAGCATTGTAGATGGTCTCAGACGTGCCTGGCAGCGAGAAGCTCTGATTGCCGAGCGTTGGCGCTGTGAACTCACTGTCGACAAAAGTCAGGTTGCCGCTGGCGCCAAGACCGTCAAATGGCTCTGGCAACCAGTCTTCGGCGGTCCCGAGGAAGTTGATTTCAAACCCGGTCAGCTCGCCGTCTTCACCATTGAAGAAAGAATTGAAGCTGGTTGGAGTTCCCGGCGCGATTAGCCCCGGCGCAAAGATAGATCCATCGACAGTCGACGAACCCGGATAGATGACATTGTCGATTTGACGGTGGTAAGCCCCGATCGAGAGCAGGCTGGCATCGGCAAAATACCATTCCAGCGCGGCATCAATGCCGAACGATTCCTCCGGATCCAGAGTCGGGTTGCCGCCGCTAACCTCCAGCGTAATCGGGTCGACGCTCTGCGAGGCCCGAATTTCGCTATAGGTCGGACGCGACAGACCCGTGGACGCGGAGAGCCGCAATTTGACATTCTCGGCCACATCAAAATTGGCATGGATCGAGGGCAGGATATTAGTGTAATCGTTGCCGGCTTCGATCAGGGTGGTGGACCCATCATCGTTCAGCAGCGTGCCCGAGGATGTGAAATCGGTCTGTTCAACTCGGACACCATAGACAAGATTGCCCCAGCTGAACTCGGTCGTGCCTTGAGCATAGACGGCGATAATGTCTTCCTCGATGCTGATCAGACTGTCTTCGTCGAATGTGATCGAGCGATCCGCTGCCGCTTCCCAGGCATCATCCAAAGCGACATTGTTGACATTGGTCGCGCCAATCGTGTTCCGGAAATCTGCTGACCAGGGCACGCCTGTGGTGAACTGGTTGATGTCGATCGAACCGGGAAACCCACCAAAGACCAGCGTATCACCGCCTGTCGCTTCGCGCGTGTCGAATTGCGCTCCGAATT
Organism: Pseudomonadota bacterium; assembly: GCA_039033355.1. Taxonomy (GTDB): domain Bacteria; phylum Pseudomonadota; class Alphaproteobacteria; order Caulobacterales; family Hyphomonadaceae; genus Henriciella. The sequence goes on from JBCCCT010000145.1 coordinate 3,009, forward strand.
GGACCTCTGTCGGCAGGCCGCCAAAGTCGAATTCCCGGGACAGATCACCCTTGATCTTGGTCGCTTCGGTTTCGATCAGATTGGCAAAGATCAGGCCGAACGTGGCTGGGTAATCCAGCAGATTGATGTTCACATCCGTGCCTGGTTGCGCGGTTTGCGTGAGGAACAGGCCGGGATCGTCAATATTCGTGACATCAACCGTCCCGCCAACGGTTGCCCCGGTGCTGAAGGGCAGCGGGATGTTCGTCTCATTCTCGGTTTCGGTATAGTTGAGCCGACCTTCAATGCTCCAACCGGCAAACGCCGTGTCATAGCCAATCGTATTGGTGAAGGTGGAATTATTGTACTGACCATCTTCCAGAAGGCGCGTGACCACCGCGACCGGAACATAGGCTTCGGTTCCGAGCGCAACAGGGGTCGTCAGGTCAAAATCGAACTGATTGCGTTCCTCGCGGTCAATGAATTCCGAATAGAGGGTCGAGAAGAAAAGCGCGCTTTCCTCATTCGGCAGGAACTCGATCCGCCCGCCATAAGCATTGTCTTCACGCTCACCGCGATAAGACCGGAAGTCGAGATTCACGACACTATCATCCAGCCCGTCACCGCTTGTGTCCGCATACTCATACTCGCGATTGTCGGTGATCCGCCCGCGCAGATTGTGCGAGCCGAAGACCAGAAATCCAAATTGATCATTCGAGAAAGACAGGCGGCCATTATACTTGTTGATTGGCACATCCCCGAGTTCCTGATTGCCATATCCGGCTTCACCGGTGAACGACCAGCCGGCGCGATCAAACGGTTTGAACGTCTCAATATTCACAAACCCGACAGTCGCTTCGCCGGGCATGGCCGGCGTGATGGCCTTGTTGACCTCAATCTTTGAAGTGATCACGGACGGAAAGGCGTCAAAGCGCGGCGTGCGGCCATCTTCGGCGCCGAGAACATCGATGCCGTCAAAAGCGATCTTGGTGTAGCGGAACGGCGCGCCGCGGAAATTGATGAATCGGGCCTGGCCCTGGTCACGTTCAATGGCGAGGCCCGGTACCCGGCCAAGACTGTCGGCCAGGTTCTGGTCCGGGAAGCGCCCGATCGTATCCGCAGCGAGCACATCGACAACATTGTCGGCATTGCGCTTAGCTGCAATCGCCGCCGCCTGACTATCGCGAATGGGCGTGGCTGTGACGACGATGGTCTCCTGTCGCGCCTCTTCCTCATTGTCGACCTGTGAGAACGCCGAAGGCATGGCGAGCATCGCCGCCCCAATGAATAAACAATGCTTGAATGTTGCCGTGCGCATGATCAACCCCTCTCAAATGCGTCAATTGCGGGGGGCGTTAACCAGCTACGCGGCGAAGATCTAACGAAGTTTTGGTGACGCTTTCATATATGAAACATGACAGATTCGAGCAGTATTTTGATTGTAAATACAAAACTCGACCGGTTTCTTCTCATTCCGGATCAGTTTTTGTCTGTATGCGCCTTATCAAACGGTAAACTCAGACGCGATGAATGCGGAGCGATCCGCGGATTTCTTGGTGCATAACACAATCGTGGCTTGCGCTCGCCGCCGCCCTGCGCCATATGCGCGGTGGGCCAGCTCTCCCCAACGAGAGTCAGCCTATCTGTAAGGATAGGAGTACAAACAGATGACTGACGTCGCCAAGCCGGACGTGCGCCCTGCATGCCCGCACTTTTCTTCAGGACCCACGGCCAAGCGCCCGGGCTTCTCTCTCGAAAAACTTGAAACCGCAGCGCTCGGACGCTCGCATCGCTCGGCCACCGCCAAGGCGAAGCTGAAACAGGCGATCGAACGGACCAAGGATATTCTCGACCTGCCAGAGGATTATCGCGTTGCGATTGTCCCGGCCTCGGATACCGGCGCGGTTGAGATGTGCATGTGGTCCATGCTGGGCCAGCGCGCCGTGGATGTGTTCGCCTGGGAAAGCTTCGGCAAGGATTGGGTCACGGATGCGGTGAACGAGCTCAAACTGGCTGATTGCAACATTCATGTCGGCGATTATGGCGTGCTGCCGCCGTTCGAGCAGGCCCGCGATGATGCCGATATCATCTTCACCTGGAATGGCACAACATCTGGTGTGCGCGTCCCGAATGCCGACTGGATCAAGCCCAACCCGGACCGGATCGTGATTTGCGATGCGACCTCGGCTGTGTTCGCCCAGGACATGGAGTGGGAAAAGCTCGATGTCGTCACCTATAGCTGGCAGAAAGTGCTGGGCGGCGAAGCCGCGCATGGCATGCTGATCCTGTCGCCGAACGCGGTCCGCCGTCTCGAAAGCTACAAGCCAGAACGCCCTTTGCCGAAAATCTTCCGGATGACCAAAGGCGGTAAACTGAACGAGGCCCTGTTTGAGGGCAATACAATCAATACGCCGTCGCTCCTGTGTACCGAAGACTATCTTCAGGCCCTCGACTGGGCCGAGGAATGCGGCGGTTATGAGGGCTTGAAAGCGCGCTCAGACCGGTCTCTGGAAATCCTCACCGACTGGGTCGCCAAGACTGAGTGGATCGAATTCCTTTGTGCCGATGATGCGGTCCGGTCAAACTCGGGCGTCACTTTCTCGATCGTTCACCCGACTTTTGCCAAGCTGGATGAAGCCGGTCAGCGCGCCTTTCTCAAGCGGATGATGACCCGCCTGGAAGGCGAGGATGCCTGTTTCGATGCCAATGGCTATGCCAAAGCCCCTCCCGGGCTGCGCATCTGGTGCGGGGCAACGGTTGAGCCGGATGATGTCGCCAAGCTGACACCCTGGCTGGACTGGACCTTCGCTGAAGAGCTTGCCGCTCTGTAAGCGGGTGGGCCTGGCCCATGTCATTGATCCTTCGACCTGCCACGCCAATGGACGTGCCTCATCTCGAACGATGGGATCACGAGCCGCATGTGATCGCCGCAACCAGCGACGATCCTGACGCCGATGTGGCGTTCGAGGATGCGGAATGGCAGGCCGAAATCAGCAGTAATGATCCGGCCAGCGCCTTCTTCATTGCCGAGATTTCCGGGCGTCGGATTGGCGCCATGCAGGTCATCGATCCGGCCCTGGAGCGGACCCATTACTGGGGCAAGGATTGCCCGCCAAACCTACGCGCCATGGATATCTGGATCGGTGAAAAAGACTGTCTTGGCAAAGGCTATGGCACGCAAATAATGACCATCGCCATCAACCGCGCCTTCGCGGACCCCAAGGTCGAAGCCATCATCATCGATCCCTTGAATTCCAATTCGGATGCCCATCGCTTTTACCGGCGCCTGGGCTTTCGCCCCCTCGAACGTCGTCTGTTTGAAGACGATGATTGCCTTGTTCACAGACTAGATCGCGCCGATTGGCGCCCTGGAGACACAGATGCCTAAAGTTCTGATAGCAGACAAACTCGCCCCGGCGGCCGTGGAAATCTTCCACAATCGCGGCCTGGAAACGGAAACCGCCGTCGGCCTCAGCAAGGATGAGCTGATTGCCAAAATTCCCGAATTTGATGGCCTGGTGGTCCGTTCGGCTTGTAAGCCGGATGCCGATGTCATCGCAGCTGCCGACAATCTGAAAGTGATCGGCCGGGCCGGGATCGGGGTCGATAATATCGATATCAAAGCCGCGACCAGCAAAGGCGTGGTGGTCATGAACACACCATTCGGCAATGCCGTGACGACCGCAGAGCACGCCATCGCAATGATGTTCGCGGCCGCGCGCCAGATCCCTGCCGCGAATACCGGCACGCAAGCCGGTGGCTGGCCGAAAAAGGCGTTCATGGGGACCGAGCTGTCCTACAAGACGCTCGGCATGATCGGATGCGGCAATATCGGCGCCCGTGTCGCCGAACGCGCCAAGGGCTTGCAGATGAAGGTGCTGGCTTATGACCCCTTCCTGACCGAGGAGCGGGCGCTCGAACTGGGGGTCGAGAAAGCTGAAGACCTTGATGCGATGTTGAGCCGGGCTGATGTGATTACGCTACATACGCCGCTCACCGATCAGACCCGCAACATCCTGTCAGCAGAGGCGCTGGCCAAGACCAAGAAGGGCGTCATTCTGGTGAATTGTGCGCGCGGGGGCCTGGTAGATGAAGCCGCGGTCGCGGAAGCGCTAAAGTCCGGCGACATTGCCGCCGCCGCGTTCGACGTGTTCGCTGAAGAACCGGCCAAGGACAATGTCCTGTTTGGTGTCGAGAATTTCATTGCGACGCCGCACCTCGGTGCCGCAACATCTGAAGCGCAGGAAAACGTCGCACTGCAAGTGGCTGAACAGATGAGCGACTATCTGCTCACCGGCGCGGTCACCAACGCGCTGAACATGCCGTCCATCTCGGCTGATGAGGCGCCGCGGATCAAGCCGTTTGCGGCTCTGGCGGAAAATCTTGGTCTGTTTGCGGGCCAGATCAGTGATTATGGCTTCGAGGAAGTGGTCATTGAGTATGAAGGCGAGGTGGCCGACCTTAATCGCAAGCCGCTGACCGCCGCCGCTTTGGCTGGTTTGTTGCGCGCTTCACGGGGCGATGTGAACATGGTGTCTGCGCCAGCGATTCTGCAGGAAAGCGGCGTCAAACTGGCCGAAACCAAGACCGAGGACAGCCCGGTCTATGACAGCCTGATCCGGATCAAGGTTCTGACCAAGCGGACAGAGAATGATCCCGAGCCCGGCTGGCGCTCTCTGGCCGGCACCCTGATCGCCGGACAGCCCCGTATCGTTGAGGTCAAGGGCATGGCTCTGGAAGGCGATTTCAATGACACGGTTCTGTACGTGAACAATCTCGACAAGCCCGGCTTTATCGGATCGCTAGGCGCATTGCTCGGTAAGGAAGAGATCAATATTGCGACCTTCCATCTTGGTCGGACGGATGCGGGCGGAGAAGCTATTGCGTTGATCGGAATTGATAGCGAACCCTCTACCGATCTGGTCAAGCAGCTGAAATCGCTGCCGCATGTTCGCTATGCGAAAGTCCTCAATTTCTAGACCTTCAGACGCGCCGGATTGATCCACAGGATCGATTCGGCGCGGGCCCAAAAAGTTTAACTGGACTCTTTACGCGAGTCGCAAATCGGATTCTGATTCGCTTATCAAACGATTTTGAGGTGAGCGAAATGGCAATGACACAACGACAGGCATTGGACCTTTGGCGGTGTGCGTTGACAGCCTATGTGCGCAGCGATGAATCCGACATGACGGCGCGCCAGCAAGCGGTCCTGATGACCGTCGCCCTGACTCCTGGCCCGCATACCGTGCGCGGCCTGTCCAACCATCTGAATATTGCCAAACCGGCCGTAACGCGGGCCTTGGATGTGTTGGAGCGCAATCATTTCATCAAGCGAATTCCGGATGAGAATGACCTGCGCAGCGTACATATTGAGCGTACGACCGAAGGCATGGATTGGCTCCGCGCCTTTGGTGGTCGCATCCAGGCGGCCGAAGCAGGCGAAATTGATGGCGCTGCCGAGTCCAACCTTGGCCGCGCGGTCGCCTAAACATTTCCTTGGTTTTCAGCCTATATCTGTGATCGTGAGCCCAGTGAGGTAACCGATGCAGCTCTATGATGATAAACGATTGCGCCTGCCCGAGGGCGGGACCGGCGCGGCCATGCAAGTCAGCGTCGGTGTCACCGCAATGCGCGCGATGCCTGAGCCTGACGCCACGCAAGTGAGCCAGGTCCTGTTCGGAGAGGTCGTAACCTTGCACCATGAAGAGGGTGCGTTTGGCCTCGTTCAATGCCACCATGATGGGTATGTCGGCTGGGTGCTGATGGACGGGCTTTCAGC
>JBCCCT010000146.1:0-8751 GCA_039033355.1 Pseudomonadota bacterium
CCAGACCTGATCCAGGCCCAGACGTTTCATCGCTGTCTCTGCGACATGCAAATGCCCGCTATGGGGCGGATCGAAACTGCCGCCGAACAGACCGATACGGGCCCGCGTGCGGCTCGGCGGCAAGGAGGCGGCGGGGCGTTGAAACGTCATACAGTTTTATAGGTCGCGCGATGTTAAGGCCGGGTTTGTCCCGTGCCACGCACAACATATTTGAAAATGGTCAGCTGCTCAGCCCCGACGGGGCCACGCGCATGAATACGTCCGGTGGCAATGCCGATCTCGGCGCCCATGCCAAACTCACCGCCATCTGCGTATTGCGTTGAGGCATTGTGGATAATGATGCCGGCATCAATGTCAGAGAAGAACTTCTCGGCCTTGGCGGTGTCTTCGGTGATGATGCACTCGGTGTGGCTGGTGCCATAAGTGGTGATGTGATCAATGGCGCCATCAATTCCGTCGACGACCCGAACAGAAATGGTCGGGGCAAGATATTCCGTGCGCCAATCGTCTTCTGTCGCTACGTCCATCTCAGCAAAGATGGCCCGCGCCGCCTCGTCGCCAACCATTGTGCAACCCGCATCTTTCAGGGCGCTGGCAATCGCCGGCAACAAAGTGTCAGCGACTGCGGCATCAATCAGCAAGGTTTCAGCCGAGCCGCAAATGCCGGTCCGGCGCATCTTGGCATTGACCGTAATGTCGATCGCCATTTGAGGGTCCGCCGCCGCGTCGACATAGACGTGGCAAAGGCCTTCCAGATGTCCGATCACGGGAATGCGGGCTTCGGCCTGGACGCGTTCGACCAGACCCTTGCCGCCGCGCGGCACGATGACATCGAGATTGCCTTGCAAGCCAGTCAGCATATGTCCGACAGCGGCTCGATCCTTGGTCTGGACCAGCTGCACTGCATCTTCGGGCAATCCAACCGCGCGCAAGCCTGCGCGCAGAGCGTCGGCAATCGCGATGGCAGATTGCAGGCTCTCGCTGCCCGCCCGCAGCAGAGCGGCATTGCCGGATCTGACGCAAAGCGCCGCGGCATCTGCGGTCACATTCGGACGGGCTTCATAGATGATGCCGATCACGCCGAGCGGGGTGCGGACGCGGGCAATGTCGAGACCTGAGGGCACGGTCCAGCGGGCGATTTCGCTGCCCACGGGATCCGGCAGCTCCGCCACGGCCCGCAGTGCCGCAGCGATACCTTCCACCCGTTCCGGCGTCAGGGCCAGACGGTCCATCATCGCATCGGTCAGGCCTTTGGCACGGCCGCCTTCGAGGTCATCCTGATTGGCGGCCAGGATTGCCGGTTGCGCCGCGATCAGCGCGTCTGCCATGGCAAGAATGGCATGCGTGCGTCCGTCGTGGCCGGCTTTTGCAAGCGCGGCAGAGGCAGCCCGAGCGCGCCGGCCCATATCGAGCAGGGTGGCGTGCAGATTTTCGGTGGGTGTGTGCAGTGTATCGGCCATGGCGTGCTATTGCCGGATTTATCGCGTCTGAGCAATGAGGGAATCTAATTCCAGCATGATTATCCGCGCCAGAAGCGGCGGGTCATCAGAACGAAAACCGCGGTGAATTCCAGCCGGCCGAGCAGCATAGCAATGGCGCAAATCCATTTGCCGCGATCGGTCAGACCTTCAAATGTGCCGGCCGGACCGATTTCCGGGCCAAGCCCTGGACCGACATTGGACACGCTGGTGGCCGCGCCGGAAATGGCGGTGAGCGGGTCTTCGCCGGTCAGGCTGAGCAGGATTGCCGCGACGACGAATGTCGCTAGATACAGGAAGACAAAGACCATGACTGATTGCAGCGTGTCATTGTCGATCACTCTGCCACCATAGCGAATGCGGACGACCCGGTTGGGGCTGACCATTTGCTGGGCATGGGCAAGCACGGCCCGGAAACTGATTTCCAGGCGGAACATCTTGATCCCGCAGGCCGCCGAGCCAGCGCAGCCACCGAGAAAGATGGTGATCAGGAAGATCATCACAATCGGTTCGCCCCAGCTATCATAGGGTGTGGTCGCATAGCCGGTGCCGGTCATCACCGAAACGACATTGAACATGGTCTCGATAAAGCCGCCAATCGGGCTGATAATCACATAATCCTGGTCAGCGATCACACGCAGAACGAAGACCAGAGTTGTGATGCCGACAATCAGGGCCATGAACAGGCGCGGCTGCGGGTCCGTGAGCAAGGGTTTCACGCGACCATGGATCATGGCGAGGGCCAAAAGACTGAAGGGCAGGCCCGCCACGATCATGAACAGGATCGCGGTCGGGATCGCCGCTGGCGCGGTTTCCGTGAAAGCGCCGAACGAAGCGTCAGAAGTGGAGTATCCGCCGGCCGCGACGGTCGTCATCGCATGCGCCACCGCATCGAACGCATTCATGCCGGACAGCATATAGGCCGAGGCGCACATGGCCGAGATGAACAGATAGATCATCCCGATCTGGGCCGAGACTTCGCCAATGCGCGGGACAAATTTTCCGGACACGTCCGAGCTTTCCAGCTGGAAGAGCTGCATCCCGCCCACGCGAAGCATGGGAAGAATGGCGATCGCGGTCACGATAATGCCAATCCCGCCAAACCATTGCAAAATGGCGCGCCAGAGCAGCAGGCCCCGCGGTTGAAACTCGAGTTGGCTCATCACCGTCGAACCGGTCGTGGTCAGGCCGGATATGCTCTCGAACATGGCATCGGTGAAGCTCATGCCAATGCCCATGAACGGGATTGCGGCGAGGGCCGGTAGCACGACCCAGACCAAGACGGTGAGCAGGAAGGCTTCGCGTGCGCCCGTCCGCTCCGGGCGTCCGCCAGACAGAATGATCAGGCCGCCGCCAAACAGCAGCAGCATGGTCGCACTGGCGGCAAAGACTGGCCATTCCTCGCGCGCATCCGCAACATCGAGGAGCAGGCACGGGATCATCGCGGCGCCAAGCAGCGCGGTCATGATGCCGAGGGCGAGGATTACGACTCGTAATTGCATGTGGGATGGGGGCTAAAGTGAAAATGCTGCAAAGGCGTGTACTTTTGACAACGCGAACAGCGATTCAGCATACAATATAGGGGCCAGTGTGGAAAAAAATCAGGAAAAAAGTGCAATTTTCTACCCGTTCGGAACCTTGGTTAATCATCTGTAAACAAAAGGTTTTGTAGAAATTAACAGACCTGTCATATGGGGTGTTCCGCTATATTTCCGGTTTGTTCCGTATTGGTTTCGTCAATGCGACCTTGTGGACAGGAGGGAATCACCACCTTCCCCATTTGAATCCAAGTCGTCCCATGTTATCCCATATAAGAGCATGCTGGATCCACAGAGATCCGGCTGGGGCATAGGATGGGAGTTTGGGCGTGTTTGTCTCGACTTATGAGACATCGTTGGACAGCAAAGGCCGGGTTTCGGTGCCGGCGCCGTTTCGTCATGCCTTGACGGGTGGTGCGCGCATTTTTCTGTATCCGGCGCTGGACGGTGCGCCCTGCCTGGAAGGCGGCGGCGACGCCCTGATGCAGCAGAACCAGGCCACGCTTTTGCGCATGAGCCCGAATACCACGGCGCGCAAAGTCTTCCTGAACCGCACGGTCTCGAAAGCCGTCGAGCTGAAGCTGGATGATACCGGGCGGATCAAGATTCCGGCCAAACACCTTGAAATGGCCGGTATTCGCAAGGATCTGGTCTTTGTCGGCGCGATGGATCGATTCTACCTTTGGGAACCGGCGCAGTACGCTGCGTACGATGCTGAAATGGAAGCCCAATTGGGCGATGTGCAGGCAGATTTTGAAGGCTCGTTCAATGCCGCCTTTGTGCATACCGGTATTCGCGGTGTGGTCGGGGAGGGCGAGTGAATGGGGCATGCGCCTGTCCTTCTGCCCGAAGTGATTGCCGCGCTCGCGCCGCGCGCTGGCGAGACGTATGTCGATGGCACGTTTGGCGGGGGCGGTTATGCGCTGCGCGTGCTGGACGCTGCAGACTGCCGCCTGTTTGGCATCGACCGCGATCTTGATGCGATCACCCGCGCGGAAGCGATGGCGGAAACCGAGCCGCGACTGCTGCCGCTTTTGGGCCGGTTCGGCGATATGGATAATTTGCTGCAGGCGCAGGATGTCGACTCCGTCGACGGGGTTATGCTGGACATTGGCGTGTCTTCATTCCAGCTCGATCAGAGCGCGCGCGGCTTCTCCTTCATGCGCGAAGGGCCGCTGGACATGCGCATGGGCCAGACCGGGCCGAGCGCCAAGGATGTCGTCAATCATCTCGTCGCGCAGGATCTGACAGCGATCATCCGCCAATTGGGTGAAGAACGTCAGGCCAAGCGGATTGCCAATTTCATCGTGGCCCAGCGCCAGGAAAAGGCGTTCGAAACCACGACGGATCTGGCGGAGTGTGTCGAACGCGCGGTCGGCGGTCGACGTGGCAAGAAAACCCATCCGGCAACGCTGACCTTTCAGGCCATTCGCATGTATGTGAATGACGAACTGGGCGAGTTGGCCCGTGGGCTTGCCGCGGCAGAGCGCCTGTTACGGGCCGGTGGGCGGCTTGTCGTTGTGACGTTCCATTCACTCGAGGACCGCTTGGTCAAACAATTCATGCGCACGCGCTCAGGCGCGGTCAGCGGCGGCTCTCGTTACTTGCCGGAAGTCGAAAAGGGACCGCCGCCCAGTTTCGATCTCACAAAACGCAAGGCCATCGAGCCGGGTGACGAAGAAGTCGCGACCAATCCCAGGGCGCGCTCCGCGCGCTTGCGCGTCGTCACGCGAACTGACGCGCCGGCCTGGATGGATCCGGTTGAGACCGGCCTGCGCCTGCCGCCGCTGAAAACGCTGGAGGCAGCGCTATGAGCAAACGCGCCTTCTTCTTCGGGCTGGCCGTCGTCGCCTTGCTGATCTTCAGCCTGTATCGCGCCAAATATGGCGCGCAGGAAACGGTGGCCGAGATCGAAACAGTCGAACAGCAAATCGAACTCGCACAGGCTGAGCAAGCTGACCTGATGGCAGAATTTGCGCACCGGTCACGACAGGAATGGATTGAGGAATTCGCCCGCCGCGAACTCGGCATGGTGCCCGCGCGCGCCGAGCAATTTGTGCGCACGGTCGACCTGGATGGTCGTGTCGGTCCGCCGATGGAATTGCCGGACGCCAATGCCCGCACGGATCGGGAGGCCCTCGATGCAGAGTGAGTCCGGATCAGAAATTGGCCTGGGTGGCAGTGGCATGCGGACGCGGATCGTTTCGATCTGTCTGTTGCTGGTCTTTGGCGCGATCGGGGCCAAGGGTCTGAGCGTGGCGCTCGGTGGTTCCGACCCGGTTGCGATCCGCGCGACCAGCCTTGAGCCCGCTCCGCGCCGGGCCGACATTGTTGACCGCAATGGCGACTTGTTGGCGACCAGCGTGACCGCTTATTCCGTGTTCGCGGATCCGCGCGCGATTGGCGACCCGGCCCTGATCGCCGAAGAACTCGCAAACGTCTTGCCGGATCTGGACGTCGCGACGATTACCGCTCGCCTGTCCAATAATGAACGTGCCTTTGCCTGGATCGAACGGGGCATCACCCCGCGCCAGCGCCAGGCCGTGTTCGAGCTGGGCCTGGAAGGCATTGGCTTTCGCGAAGAATCCCGACGCGCCTATCCGCGTGGCACTTTGGCGGGCCATGTCCTTGGCTATGCCGGCGCCGATGGACAGGGCCTGGGCGGGATCGAATATGCGATGGATGATCGCCTGACCACGGATGATGCGCCGCTCTATCTCAGCATTGATGCCAATGTGCAATTCAGTCTGGAGGCCGAGCTCTCTGCCGCGGTCGGCGAGTATGAGGCTGAGGCGGGTGCTGGAATTGTTCTGGCCGCGCAGTCTGGTGAAGTGCTCGGCATGGCCAGCTGGCCGCCGCTTGATCCGCACAAGGCGACGTCGCTCAGCCGACAGGACCCCGCTTTACTCGATCGTGCCAGCGGCGCCATCTATGAGCTTGGCTCCGTGTTCAAGCCGCTGACCGTGGCAGGCGCACTGGACGCCGGGGCGATCACGCCGGGTGACCGGTTTGATGTCCGCGAGCCGCTGCGCATTCGCGGCCGCCAGATTCATGATGACCACCCGATCATTGGTCGTCCGACCCCGCGTGAGATTATTGCCGACAGTTCAAATATCGGCACGGTCAAAATTGCCTGGCAGATGGGCTCGCGCCGGCAACAGGAATTTTTCGGGTCGCTGGGCCTGTTCTCGCGCTCACCGGTTGAACTGGCGGGCAGCGCGCGGCCGCTCGTGCCGGAGCGGTTTGATGAATTGTACAGCGCCACGGCCAGCTATGGTCACGGCATTGCGGTATCGCCGATTGCCTTTGCCAGCGCCTATGCCTCGCTCGCCAATGCCGGTGAGACGATCGCGCCAACCTTGTTGCTGGCGCCTGAACGCAAGCGCAATCCGAAGCGGGTCATGGCGGCGCCGACCGCCAATCTGGTCACGCGTATGTTGCGCGACGCCGTGGTCGATGGCACCGGCGCACAGGCCGAAGTTGGCGGCTATCGTGTCGCTGGCAAGACCGGGACGGCGGAAAAGCCAATCCCTGGCGGTTATTCGGAAACCGAGAATATTTGCAGCTTCGCCGCCATATTCCCCGCAGATAGCCCAGAATATGTCGTATTGATCGTGCTGGACTCTCCAAAGGCTGGAGCGGATCGCGGTCGGACCGCTGCCTGGAATGCAGCGCCAACAGCCGGACGGGTGATTGAACGGATCGCGCCCATTCTGGGTGTCGAACCGCGCTTCGCTGATCCGGTCCCGTCCTCCCCGCGTGTCCGCTCCGTCGCAGACAGGAGAGGCACGACATTATGAATTTGAAAGATCTGTTTCCGGGATATTCAGGCCAGGGGGCTGATGACGCTGTGTCCGGGATCACGGCGGACAGCCGCAAGGTGCAGCCCGGCTTCGTCTTTGCCGCGATGCAAGGCGTCGTCACCGACGGTCGAAAGTTTATCAGCCAGGCGGTCGAGGCGGGCGCCCTTGCCGTGCTGGGCGAGGACTTGCCGGACACCGCAGGCGCCGCGCGGATCAATGTCGACAATGCCCGCCTGGCCCTGGCCGAGGCATCTGCGAACTTCTATCCCAGACAGCCTGAAACAATTGTCGCCATTACGGGGACCAATGGCAAAAGCTCGACCGTTGATTTCCTGCGCCAGATCTGGTCGAGCGCCGGTTTGAGCGCGGCCAGCATGGGCACGCTCGGCGCCATCGGTCCGAAGGGCAGCATTGATCTTGGCCATACGACGCCGGATCCGGTTGCCATTCATGCGACGCTGCAAACCCTGGCTGAGGATGGCGTCACCCATGCGGCCATGGAAGCCTCTTCACACGGTCTGGCCCAGTATCGGCTGGATGCCGTCCGGCTGTCCGCGGTGGCCTTCACCAATCTGACTCAGGACCATCTCGATTATCACAATACGATGGACGAGTACCGCGCGGCCAAGTTGCGTCTGTTCAGCGATCTGGCATCGCGAGGTGGCCCGGCTGTTGTCAATGCGGACAGCGACCAGCGCCTGTTCTTTGAAGCCGCAGCGCAGGATGCCGGACTGGAGACGGTCTCGGTCGGTTGGCGCGGGGCTGATCTCAAGATTGAAGAGCTGATGCCGAAGGCGACGGGACAGCGACTCTTCCTGAACTGGCGCGGCGAGAAGGCGGCCATCGACTTGCCTCTGATTGGCGAGTTTCAGGCGTTGAATGCGTTGACTGCGGCAGGGTTGGCCCTGGCTGGCGGGCTTGAGCTGCAGGACGTCGCCACCGGCATGTCGCAATTGAGGCCGGTCAAGGGGCGGCTGGAATATGTCGGAGAGACCGGCGACGGCGCGGGCGTGTTTGTCGACTATGCCCACACCCCGGCAGGTCTGGACGTCTTGATCCGCGCGGCGCGTCCGCACACAGCCGGTCAGCTGGTCGTTGTGTTCGGGTGTGGCGGCGACCGCGATCGCGGCAAACGTCCGCTCATGGGCGAAGTCGCCGCCAAGCATGCTGACAAGGTAATTGTCACGGACGACAATCCGCGCAGCGAAGATCCGACCGCGATCCGGAGGGATGTTCTCGCTGGCGTGCCAGAGGGCATTGAAATCGGCGATCGCGGCACAGCGATCGCGCAGGCCATTGCCGACTTGCAAAAAGGCGACACTTTGCTGATCGCTGGCAAGGGCCACGAGACGGGTCAGATCATTGGCGACTCAGTGATCCCGTTCAGCGATCAAGAGGCGGCGCGCACTGCCCTAGGGGGAGGCGCTGATGATTAGTCTGTCAGGTCGCAAAACTGTGACATTTTTGCCTGCGAACGCATGCGTCATTTCATCCACAGAATCTGCAGGTTCGGCCCGTTTGAAGCGTCTCACGTCGCGAGCGAGACCGAGGCGAAAAACTCGCTTTTCAGGAGAAGTTTGTTTGCTGCCAAAGGCTTGGCGCAGCCCTGGTTCGTGGAGCCGTTTATCGCGGCCTGTGGAAGCTTTTGGAGAACGAAAAGAGTCCGTTCCTGGCGCTGCGTCTCTGCTTGAGATTCCTAACCGAAAAGAAAGATTTAATTCCGGCGTTCCGCCCTTGTTAATCCCTGCGAATACCTCCGAAATAGGAACATTCGCAGACCAGCAGCAACATCAGAATGCTGCGGCAGACGAAGTGGTGATGGACCGCGGTGCAGAATGTACCGCAGGGGGTTGTGATGCTATTTGAATGGCTGGCCGCTGAAGAAGGGCCGCTGAGACTTTTCAACTATCTGACGTTCCGTACGGGACTGGC
>JBCCCT010000147.1:0-8563 GCA_039033355.1 Pseudomonadota bacterium
CTCGCGCATGAACGTGTCAAACTCCAGACCACTTTTCGGGCTTTGGTGCAGACAGATCAGGGCCGGTTTGCCGCCATCACTTCGGGCCTCTGCCAGACGGTAATGGATCTGACCAAATGTCCCATCAACATAGCCCTTGCGCATCATGGCCCTTACTCCGCGGCGACGGTGACGACCGCCTTGCCCTTATTCTGGCCGGCCATCAAACGGGCGAACAGGGCCGGGGCATTGTCCAGACCATCAACGCGGTCTTCGGCGAACTTTAACTGACCGCTTGTGATCCAGGGCGCTGCTTCAGCGACATATTCATCCCAGCGCGGATAGAAGTCATACACAACCAGGCCATGCAGTTGCGCCCGTTTGCCAATGATCAGGCCGGCATTCAGCGGGTGCTGGCTTTGCGTTTCGGTATGATAGGCGTCGACCAGGCCGCATAGAACGGCGCGCGCATAGGTCTGCGCATGGGTCAGCGCGAGCATGGCCATGTCGGCCGAAACGTTTTCGAAGAAGACAGACAAGCCGTCCGGCAAAGCCTCGGCTAACCGGTCGCGCCATCCGTCGGCCTTGTAATCGATACAGGCATCGAAGCCATACGTGTCGGTCACCAGCGCGCACTTTTCTGGCCCGCCCGCAATGCCAACCACACGCGCCGCGCCTTTGATCCGGGCAATCTGTCCGACCGTGCCGCCGACGGGGCCCGCTGCCGCATCGACAAGCACTGTATCGCCAGCGCCGACCTTGGCGAGCTGCGTGATCCCGGCCCAGGCGGTCAGGCCCGGCATGCCCAGAACACCCGCATGGGCGGCGAGGGGCGCCATGGTCGGATCGATCTTGCGAACCTCCGCGGCGGGGAGGGCGATGAATTCCTGCCATCCGCCTTCCATGGCGTGCACCCAGTCACCCTCACGAAAGGCCGCCGCGCGGCTTTCAACGACCTGGCCGACAATCGCGCCCGGGATGGCGCCTTTCATCGGTTCTGGCGGGGCTTCGCCCATATGCCGGCCGCGCAGGCGGGAGCCGACATAAGGATCGAGGGAGAGATGCACGACCCGAACCACCAGACCGTCCTCCGGACAGGTCGGGCGATCGGCCTCGATGATCGCAAAGTCTTCCGCCGTAGGTTTGTGATCCACCGCATGCTTCAAGGTTCCGAGCTTCATGCTTTATCCTTCAACCATTTCTATCAGTGTGCCGTCCGGGTCCTGCAGGACGCCGACGCGCTTGCCTTTGTAAATCGCCCCGTCGCGAACGGTCGGCGCGGTCAGCCACGGACCAGGGAGCCGATCAAAGTCCGGGTGGAACAGTGTGCCAATGGCGCAGCCGGGCACCAGCATGCCGTCATGCCGTGGCCGCGCGATCGCATTGTCAGGATACTGGTCCAGTTCGAGGAAGACGTCCTTGTCATGAATGAGGGTGCAGATGCGATGCAACTCATCCAGCGGCGTGCCATAGGCTTTCGCGATCATGGTGTAGGGGATTTCCATTTCCCGCCCAAAGCCGAGCCCGCATTTGGCCTGCATCCAGGCGGCGGCCCGGTCCATGTCCGAACTGCCCATGACGAGGATGAAGAGTTTGTCGATCAGGCTGCCGGCGCGCGGCAGATTATACTCGGGCAGATCATCATTGATCTGAGTGAGATAGACGATCTCCTCATCCGGGCCTTTGACCTGCATCGGATGAATGGCATCCAACCCCGGGATCTTGTTGGGCGGCCCGATAATCTCGAACGGGCTGTTCAGCATGCGGGCATTCACGGCCATCACGTCCTGAACGCAAATCTCGATCGCGTTCCAGCCATAGGAGCGCAGCGCCTTGAAGCCTTCGACCGGCGGCTGTTCGACAAAGCGCAGGAAAATGTCCGCGCCGGAGCTGGGCTGCATGACCGCATAGGCGCAACCCGCGGAACTGGGCGTCTGCCAGCTTGCCGCGAGCGCCTCCGGGATCACGCCTTGTTCGACGAGTGTATAATCGAAATAGTCGCTATACAGACCTGTGGTCCTGGACAGGTCAGCCACGGTCACAGTCGCAGCGCGGAGAAGTTTCATTCCAGCAAGCCCTTTGCAAAGCCCCGAAAAGGGCGGCATAAGAAAAGATATATCATTTGTTTTGGCTGCGGCTAGCACCTTAAGGAGAAAAGATGATGAGCGCCTATATGATTGTCTTCGCGAAAATCCATGATCGCGACCGATTCATCAGCGAATACGGGATGCCAACCGCGCAGCTGATCGGAGAATATGGCGGCGAATATGTGTTGCGCGGCCCGGGTGTGGAATCGCTTGAGGGCGGCCTGTTCGACGGCACCAGCGCCGTCATCTCGAAATGGCCGAGCAAGGATGCGATTAAGGCATTCTGGAATTCCGACGCGTATGAGAAACTCAAGGCAGCGCGCCAGCCCCTGGCTGATGCGCATGTGATGATTGTGGAGGGATAGAGAATGATGAAATGGTCCTTGAGCCTTGCCAGTATCCTGGTCCTCGCAGGCTGTCAGACAGTGTCAGAACAGGACCTGACCGAGGAGCGACCGGATGTACCTGAAACGACGGTCATGCTGGCCAGTGCCGGTCAGGCCAAACCGCAAATGGATGGCCGCACCATCATTGCCCGCGCGCACGCCGCCGCGGGGGGCGAAACCTTCGTCAATCCGGGCACGCTGTTTCTGTCTGGTTATAATGTGATTTATGGCCAGGATGGCGGGTCCCGGACCTGGGACAATTATGCCATGTGGCGGGTCTTTGCTGATGAGAAAGCCGACGCCCACACGGCCAATGGCAAGGTCCGGATCGAGGCCTGGCAGGGCGACAAGCTAGCCATGCTGCTCAGCTTTGATGGCGAAGCGACCTATAATCAGAATGGTCGCATGGAAGATCAGTCCGCAAATGCGATGTGGAGCAATAATTTCGGCTTTGGCGCGATTCGCAACGCGCTGGACGAAGGCTGGACACAGGCGCGGCGATCCGATCGCACGATTGATGGCAAGCCGGCTTACATGGTCCAGCTCACTGACCCGGCCGGTGGCCAGACGCTGTTCGGCTTTGACCGCAGCAATATGCAAATCCTCTATGTCGGGTTCGACACGCCGCGCGGCTGGCATGAGCGGCGCTATTCAGACTATTTCTCCAAGCCTGGAATCAGCTGGCAACAGGCCGGGCGGGTGCGGCTCTATTATGATGGCGTGCTCGCCAATGAAGCGGTCTGGACGGATTTCGAAGTAGGACAGACGCTCGCCGATTCGGCCTTCGTCATCTCTGAAGCGCCGTCCGAACCGACTTTTGACTAGAAGGGTTTGACGGCGCCGAAAAAGGCTGTCGTCAGGATCAGGACCCAATACATGTAAGCGACATTGCGGCCGAGCTGGATCGATTTTTTCAGCTTGGTCTCGACTTCCGGATTTGGCCCTGCGGCCAGGACTGGGAACATTTTTTGCCACTCATGCATGATCAGGCGGAGGATGACGCCAATAATCAAGGCCGTGCCATACGTCAGGATCTTGGCCGCGAACCAGAGCTGCCCCTCACCGCCGGCAAAGGGACCATTGCCGGTCAGCGACATCAGCGATGTGATCAGAAGGGTCGGGATCAGGATGTATCGCGTCCAGTCTTCAATATCCGAAAGCGGTTTGAACCAGGCTGTGCCGCGCTTGGCGAAGGCGCCCCAGGTGATGCCCATCCAGACGAGCCAGATCAGCCACATCGCGACCAGCCAGCCGCCACCCAAAGGCTGTACGCCCCAGAGATATCCCATGTGAAGGCCGAGCGGGAGCAGGCTGATAATGCCCGTCCGCGCCATGATATCGATGCGATAGGCGGTTTCCATATGCCGCTGTCGCTCTTCCAGTGGCAGGGATGGGTTCACCACCTTGTACGAGGTCTGGAACACCCCCCATTCGCCGCCGAGCCAATAGACCATTGCGACAATGTGCAACCAGCGCAGGATCGCCAATTCATTGGCCGCCAGAAATTCACCCATGCTCGCCTCCCGTTCGAGAATGATTTAAATGATATATCATTTAAAAAACGCGGTCTGTCTAGTCCACATCGCCGGGAGAGACCCGCGGCCAAATGTACTGCTCGCCGGTTGGATTGCCGAACAGAAGCTCGCGCTCGAGGGAATACCCACGTTCGAGCTGTTTGATGGCGGCCCTGGTGATGTCTGTGCGGGATTCGATCCGTCGTTGATCGCCGCGCCGTCCGGTGATGACACAGCGTTCGGGATCGATCCAGCTGGTATAGCCGGCCTCTGTCGGTGACCAGACGGTGTAACAGTCTTCCGAGAGGGGCGAGGTTGTTTCGACTTTACCGTCCGCAAAGGCGGACGGATCCTCAATCAGCCTGGCGGCCGCCGCTTTGTCCGCCACCCGATAGGCCTGCATACGATTTTCGCTGCGCGCGTTAGCTTCATCGAACAGGTAGATAAGCTGACGATAGAAGTCGCCATTCGGGCCATCATGGCGCATTTCGGCATACATGGCGTGGCGCTTGCCCAAAGGCGGCGTGATATTGCGGACCCGCATATAGATGGGCCGGCCTTCGCGTGCGCCGCCCTCGGCGTTCGAGAAATAGTCGCCGGACATGAGTCGGACGATTTCCTGCAATTCGACGTCGAGCTGCGAGAAATCAGTCTGCTTCAGATTGAGGGTGGGGCCCTTATCATCGACGCCGAAGATCAGATTGCCGTCGCCATCGACCCCGCGATCATTCAGCAACAGGGCGTCACGGCGCAGGGTCAGCGTTTCCTCGAGATAAACCTGCGTTTCATAGCGCGTGGAATAATAAGAGCAGGCTTTCGGTTTGAGATAGCCTTCGAATTGATCCTCTGCCCGTTTCCAATAGACTTCGCAGCCTGGCTTGAGAATGAAATCGTCTGCGGTCATCGCGGCCTGGCGGTCCGGGCTGAGATGGATGTCGGTCAGCGCGTCCGGCGATTCCGGTGTGTAAATGGTCAGACGGATCGCGTCTTCTTCGGCATCAGGTTCGAAGGAATAGATGCGCTGGCGATAGAGATTCGCCGGGTCGTGATGCTGATATTGCTGGGCATAAAGCTGGCGTCCCGGAATGCCGGGAATGGCCACCGGATAGAAAGTGTGATTCAAATGGCGATGGCGCAAGTTGGCTTCGAGATCGGATTCGCGCTCCGACTCAATCTGTTCGAAATTGTCATACACGCCCGGAAACCAGGTCAGCATCTCGTCCAGATGCTGGTCGAGCGCGGGTCCCGTCGACGCGGTGGGCATAGTTTGGCAAGCGCTGAGCACAAGGCTCAGTCCGATCGCGCTCAGGACGGTCGATCGCATCAATCGACCTTGGCGAATTCGTCGGCGACGTCTTCGCTGGAATCTTCCTTGCCGCGGGCGATCGCTTCGCGATCCTGCTGCAGGATGCGCAGGCAGCGTGCAATATATTCCTGCATCCAGTAGCCCCGTTCATCGGCTTCGGTTTTGCTCGGCTCATAGCTTTCAATCGCGTCGCGGGTCACGACACCGTCGCGATCGAGCAAGCGTTCGACGGTGTCCAGTCGCTCACGGATCACCGCGACTTCCTGCATCAGCGCCAGCGTAATATTCATCACGCGCTCTGTGTCAGGATTTTCAAGGAACCAGGGCCGTTTGCCTTTGGCCTTGCTGCCGGCGAGCTTGAGCGGGTCGAGGGTTGCTGCAGTCATGTCTTATCCCTCCTTGCGCGCGCCGATGACGTGCCACGCGGCCTTGCGACCATAATCTTCCTGCTCGGTATCCTCGGAGGCTTCCGGGAAGACCTCAGGATCGACCACCGCAGCGACGCCGCCATGGATCAGGCTGTCGCGGTTAAAGCCGGCATTCTCCATCCAGGCATCGAGATCCACTTCATGCATCTTCGTCCAGAATGGCTCATTATTGTAGAACGCATCCCAGTCGCGCATGGCCTGTTCAAACAGGGGCATGTCGTCTGAATATTGTGGCTGTTCGACGTGCAGCACGATGCCACCTGGCTTCAGAAGCCTTTGGGTCTCGGCAAAGATCATTGGCATCGTCTTGTAGCTGGTCTCGTGCAGGAACATGGTCGATTGCACCCAGTCAAAACTCTCATCCTCGAACATGTCTTTCAGATCCGAGACATCGCCCTGGATGAAGGTGACATTCTCGATGCCCATGCTCTTGGCGCGGGCGAGGCCATAGCGCAGCATCGGCGCGCCTGCGTCGACCGCGATGACCTCGGCGTCCGGGAAGGCCTCTGCAATGGGAAGGACATTGTGACCTAACCCGGCGCCGATATCGAGAATTCTCTTGGGTTTGAAGTCCGGCAGGTTCTGCTGAACCCATTGAGCGACGGCAACGCCGCCGCCATCATTGAACCGGCCCAGCATGCCGCCTGTGGTGGCGAAGATGCCGGCATCGTAATTGGCAGGCCCGGTAATGTCGCCCGGGGTCAATTCCGTATGATAGGAGCCTGGCATGCAGTGATGATCAATTGCCGCGGTCGAGCGGGGCTGTTCGAAGGCTGGGTCCAGAACGAGACGCGCATCGCCCTCAGTCAATTCGCGGACTTTTTCGTTCAAAGCCTCGGCCTGGCGAATGGTCACCCAGCGCCCGGCTTGCTGGCGGGTTTCCATGGTCGCGCGACGCATGGCTGACCACCATTGAAACATCGGGTCCTTGACCAGATCCTTGCGCACCTGATGGCGCGTTTCGTAGGCGCTTTTGCGTTTCGGTTCGATTCGCGCGTCGAAGGCTTCGGAGACGCCCGGCATGACTTTGGTCGACAAATGCCGATTCATCTGAGCCAGGAAATTGAACCGTGCAATCTCGTCATGGCTGGTTTCAGGATAGACGCCATGCCGACCGACCACACGATAATCCGGTGGGCCATCATATTCGATGGGGTCTGGACGGGGGTCATGTTCCGTATCGGCCATATCAGCTCTCCTTTTCCCTTCACAAAATGGCGCGGTTTCGCGACACTTTCAACGGAGGGGCTATGCATTTGTCCCAAAAGATATATCATTTGAGAAAATAAGCTATAGGGAAGGTTCCGGATATGAGTACCAAGATTGTCGCACTCTTCAATTTGAAGCCCGGAGTCAGCGTTGCTGATTATGAGGCTTGGGCGAAAACAAAAGACATTCCAACCGTGAATGGCCTGAAATCGGTGGATGAGTTTGCCGTGTTCAAATCGACCGGCTTGCTGGGCTCGGATGACACCCCGCCTTATGCCTATATCGAGACGATTGACGTCAATGATATGGAGACGTTTGGGGGCGAAGTCTCGACCGAAACCATGCAGGCCATTGCAGGTGAGTTTCAGGCCATGGCGGACGATCTCGTTTTCATCATGACGGACAAGCTTGGCTAGGAGGCATTGATGGGACGGTTTACCGGAAAGACGGCGGTGATCACAGGATCAGGCCGCCGCAAAGGGCTTGGGGAAGCCATTGCCAAACGCCTCGCCGAAGATGGCGCCAATATTGTCATTTCTGACATTGGCGCGCCGCGCGATGCAGCCACGGGCGCGGAACATATTGGCTCAACCGATGAGATGGAATCTATCGCGGCAGACATGCGGGCCCTGGGCGTGCAATCGTCGACAAAGGTCTGTGACGTGCGGTCGCTGGAAGATGTTCGCGGCCTCGCCAAGCATGCCATCGACGCACATGGCAGTCTCGACATCTGGGTCAATAATGCGGGCATCGGCTATATCATGAAGCCTTTGCTGGAGGTCACCGAAGACGATTGGCGCGCCGTCATTGATGTGAATCTGACCGGGGCTTTCTTTGGCGTCAAAGCCGCGGCAGAGAGTATGGTCGAGCAAGGCAAAGGCGGGCGTATCATCAATATCGCGTCGCAAGCGGCCAAATCCGGCTTTCCGCATGCACAAGCCTATACGTCCTCGAAACATGGTCTGGTCGGGCTAGCACGGTCGGCAGCGGTCGAACTGGGGGCGCACAAGATCACGGTCAATAATGTCTGCCCTAATCATGTCACCACGGGGCTCGGCGCCTGGCAGAATGAGTATTTCTCGAAAGTTGTCGGCGCGGATTCCGTCGAGGACTATCTTGAGGCGATGGCCGCGCGGATCCCGATGGGGCGTCCAGGATTGCCGGAAGATACCGCCAATGCTGTCGCCTTCCTGTGTTCTGATGAGGCCAATTATATCACCGCGGAAAGCATGAACGTGTCCGGCGGGGAGGAACCCCACTAATGGCTCTGCCGCCTGATACTGCCCCAAAAGGGTTTACCTGGCCAAACGGGGCCAAACTTGCACTGTCCATCGTCGTCAATGTCGAAGAGGGCGCCGAACGCCGGATTGATGAGGGCGACAAACGCCCGGAACCAGTTGACGAGCTGGGCGCGGTGCCCGGAAAGCCGATCCGCATCCATGGCAATGAAAGCAATTACCAATATGGCATCAATCGCGGCGCCCCGCGGATCCTGAAGATCCTGGACAAGGCAGGGATCAATGCCACCTGGACGGTGTGCGGCCAGGCTTTGCAAAAGGCCCCCTGGCTCGGCGAAGCGATTGTTGCTCGTGGGGACGAGCCCTGCAATCACGGGCATAAATGGGCCTTCACGGCGTTTATGGATGAGGCGGAA
>JBCCCT010000148.1:0-8512 GCA_039033355.1 Pseudomonadota bacterium
CTCCTCGACACTGGTCTGACCGGTCTGGACATAGCGCGCCGCGTTGCGGAACAGATTGTCATGACGGCTGAGCGCCATCCGCTCGATCTCGTCTTCAGAACCATCCGCGCGGATCAGATCCCGTAAACCAGAATCCACCGTGATCAACTCATAGACGCCGAGGCGGCCATTATACCCGCTATTGCCGCAGGCCATGCAGCCGGTTGGCCGCCAGAGTTGTGGCGCTTCGGACGCATTCAGGCCGAACATGGCGAGCTCTTCGGGAGTCGACGCATGCGGCTTGCGACAATGCTCACACAATTTTCGCACCAGACGCTGGGCAACCACGGCCTTCAGCGTCGCGGCAATGACATAAGGCTCAATTCCCATATCGCGCAGGCGCTGAATGGCGCCCGCAGCGCTATTGGTGTGTACCGTAGACAGGACCGGTCGACCCGTCGACGCAAACTCGAATGCGACTTTCGCGGTTTCCAGATCGCGAATCTCACCGACCATGACCACGTCTGGATCGTGCCGCAAGATGGCACGCAGCGTGGCCGCAAAGGTCAGACCGACCTTGTGATGCATCTGCGTCTGCGAAATGCCTTCCAGACCATATTCGATCGGATCTTCGAGCGTCATCACATTGCGCTCGCCATTATTGAGCACCGATAAAGCCGAATACAGCGTGGTCGTTTTACCGGATCCAGTTGGACCAGTGACCAGCGTGATCCCGTTCGGCTGGGCCAGAATTTCCCGGACCCGGCCAAGCGTGACATCATCCATGCCAAGCTCGTCCAGTCCCAACAGAGCATTGCGTGTATCAAGCAGACGCATGGTCACTCGCTCGCCGTATCGGCTCGGCAAGGTGGAGACACGGACATCAATGCTGCGCCCACCGATGGACAGCGAAATACGGCCATCCTGCGGGATCCGTTTCTCGGCAATGTCGAGGCGCGCCATGACCTTGATCCGGCTGGTCAGCGGGGCGGCCAGACGCCGGGATGGAGTCAGAACTTCCTGCAATACGCCATCGATGCGATAGCGCACGGACAATGTGTCCTCGTGCGGTTCGATATGGACGTCCGACGCCTTGCGATTGACCGCCTCATAGATCAGGCCATTGATCAGACGGACGACCGGCGCATCATCATCGCCATCGAGCAAGTCTGCGGTTTCTGGAATGCCATCGACCAGGCTGGCGAGGCCACCCTGGCTGTCGAGCGCGGCCTCCGCCTCGTCGCCAGAAACACCGTCGCGGGCATAATGTTCGGTTAGCGCGCGCTCAAAATCCTGTGCGCCCATGGACTGCAGCTTGATCTGACGGCGCAGGACACGGCGGGCTTCGATCAGCGAGAAAGGATCTGCACCATTGCGAACGCCAAGCCGGATCTGGTCGCCCTCGCCTTCGAGGACAACAAGACCTTTATCACGAGCAAAGGCGTAAGACAGATCCGTATTGGTCAATGACACTCTCTATAAAACTTCATTCGGCGCCAATGCCGAATATCTATTCGCGACGCCCGCGCAGCGCTGGCGTTTGCTCAATGTCGACACCAAGCACTTCCGAGATGAATCCATCAATTTCCGAGATGCCTTCATCATTGCCCTCGCGCAGCATTTCTTCGGCGCGGATATAACGATAATTGCGCGAGGTGACGGCGCGTGCATCCTCACGGTCGCGGACGATAGTGGGTCGAATGAAGACCATCAGATTGGTCCGAACCACTGAATTGGTTTCCGATTTGAACAGGTTGCCGACCACTGGAATATCTCCGGCCAGCGGCACCTTGGAATTGACCTGCGCATTCTGTTGTTCGATCAGGCCGCCCAGGACAATGATCTCACCATTATCGGCAAGCACATTCGTGGTGATCTGTCGGATATTGGTGGCAAAGTCATCCAGGCCATCGCTGAGCGTCTCCGACACGCTGGAGACTTCCTGGAAAATATCGAGATGGATCGTGTCATCCGCCGAAATGCGGGGCGTCACATTCAGCTTGATCCCGACATCCTGGCGCGTCACGGTCCGGAATGGGTTGCTATTGTCAGAGCCCAGCGTCTCACCTGTGGCGATCGGGATTTGCTGACCAACCAGAAGCTCGGACGTGCCATTGTCCAGGGTCAGGTTGAACGGCTTGGACAGGACTTTTGAATTGGTGTCGGTTTCAACTGCCGTCAGAATCGCACCGAATAGCGTATCGCCGCTCCGTCCGCCGACCCCAACAGCCGGCTGGAGCCCCAAGAGCGATTCAATCGCCCCGGTGGTCAGCGGATTGGTGCCGCCAAATACGTCCGGGTCGACAATCGCACCTGCAATCTCAAGCAGATTTGGCGCTTCGCGGGAGAAATTCGTGCTGAGGAATGGGACAGAGGATTCACCGGTGCCGGAGAGCAGGAATTGCACCCCCAGGCTGCGGGCGGTGTCGTCTGACATTTCTACGATAATCGCCTCGACCAGGACTTGCGCACGGCGCTTGTCGAGCGCTTCGACCACCCGCTCCATGGCAAGAATGGTGTCCGGAGAAGCGCTGATGACGAGGGAATTGGTCGGCTGGTGATGTGCAATGGTGGCGCCTGGAACCTGAGAGTCGCCAGGCGAGGCCTGCTCGGCCATGGTCTCGGCCAGGCGCTCGAGGATCGGCACAATGTCTTCGGCGTTTGAATTTCTGAGCTCAATCACGCGCAGACTGTCGCGAACCGGATCCGTCTGGTCGAGCTCCTGAGCGACCCGAATGGCCCGCGCGACGGTTGCCTCATCACCCTTCAGCACGATAGAATTGGACGTTGTTGCGGCCGATACTTCAAAGCGATTGTTCGGATTGTCATCGCGATCAGACAGAAGATCGGTCAGAATGCCCTCAATCTCGCGCGCCGGAACGTTGCGCAGTTCGACGGTTTCGACCTTGGTTCGGTCATTTTCATCCAGACCCTGCACGATTTCGCGCAGTCTCGGCATGTTTGACGAATAATCGACCAGAACCAGCGTATTCGAGCGCGCATTGGCGACCACCTGGCCTTGCGCATCGATCAATGGCTTGACCATTTGCGCGGCTTCTATCGCACTGAAATTATTCAGTTTAAACACTTGAGTAATGAACGCATTTGGTCCCGATCCGCGCACGGACGCGTCCCCAATCGCCATCTGCTCGGGCACGATCCGGTAAACGCCTTTGCCAGCTGGAACGGCGGCGAATCCGTGCACTCGCAAGGTTGCCAGGAAAACCTGGAAGACTTCGGCTGTGTCCATCGGGGCTTGCGACATGACCGTCACCTTGGTCCGTCGGACATCCGGATGCAGGATGAACGTATAGCCTGTAATGATCGAGACATCGTCAATAAGTGCTGTAATATCAACGTCGTTCAGGCTCAGCACGTGCCGTTCAGCGCGCGGAGAATTCATCTCCGCTGCGGCAAGGCCATGTATGCTCAGGGCCAGGGCAGATGCTGCGATCAGCTTCTTCATGATTCGTATCCTACTCACCGAACCTTAAACGAATGGTTTGCTCCGATCCGTTGCGGTTAACCGTCAATTCCACTGAATCAGCGGACGAAATTCTGTCTATCACATCACTTGTATCGAGCTGCATCACAGATGCGCCATTAATTTGCAGCAACACATCCCCTGGCGCCAATCCGGCCTGTTGCATGATCTCGGGGCTGCCTAATGGGTCCAGGCGATAACCGGTGATCTGGCCATTCACCTGCACGGGCCCCGCATTGACGCTGCTGAGCAGCAATTCCGGCGCCGCGATTTGCGCGTCGATCACGTCTGGTGGCGGGGGCGTGGTCGGCGTCGGCGCCTCGGAAGATGCGTCCAATTCCGTGCTGATCCGGGAATCATCGGTAATGACCGAAAGCCCTGCCCCACGACCGCCCAGCATCAAGGTCTCGTCCGCGCCATCGCGGTTAATAATGACACGATCGGACAAGATCCGTTCAAGCGTCACACCTGCCATGATTTCGTCGCCAACGCTGTAATTCTTGCCAATGCCATTCGGCGTCCGAATGATCGCATTGCCGGCTTCGCCGCCTTCGGTCGACATGCGCAACCCGTCGAGGCTGAGATTGAGATTGGTTTCCGGCACATCCTGGACAATGACCTCGGCCGCCCCCTGCTGAAACGGGTTCTCGCGCACCAGAAGCGTGCGATCGGTCGCAATGGCGAGCGAGCTGGATGTCCCGCGCATCGGCGCTGGCAAAGGCCTTTGCGTATAGGTCGCGACCACATCAGAGGGCGACGCGATCAGCCAGCCAATTCGGGCCACCAGAAGTGCGAGCGCGATCACCAGAGCGCACTCAACCACCCATCGAACAGGTCGCTCAATGCTCACTAAGCGTTCAAGAGCCGTTTCAGCGGCGCTCGGCATTCCACTCTCTCCTCATCACCCGGGTTCAATCGTTTATCTTACGCGCGGGCCTTAGGCTTTGTCACGTCTACGATTTTTTAGATACGAACCCTCACGACACGGTTAACGCCGTGCGTGAGGGTTTCGTCTAGGCCTTCACCTTTGCGCTTTTGTGACAGCGCTGTGATTGCACTAGAATTTGGCGGTGAGGCTGGCCGATAGGCTGGTGCCGCGATCATAAGTGTTGAATTCGACCCGGCCGACATCCGTTTGTGTATTGATGAATTCCTCATGCGCTTCGTCGAGAATGTTGCGCGCACTGAGGCCCAGGGTCAGATCGCGATTCAGCACGCGGAAATCCCGGCGATAGACCAGATCCACCTGAATGCCGGGATCCTCCAGAACATCTTCGAGGCCAAGGCGCGCATCGCCCCGTTGCAGGATGCGTTCATCGACCCAACCGATCAGCAAAGTGGCCTGCTCGACATCATTCTCCCAGCCGAATTGCAGGTTGAAGATATTCTCTGGCGTGCCTTGCAACTTGTCGCCATCATTCAAGCCAAGATCGGTGGCAAGGATGTCGCGGTTTTCGCTGCCCGAAAAGACCAGATCCGTCGGATCCACCACAAGTTCAGCGGAGGTGTACGTGTAATTGGTCGAGAAAATCCAGTCACGATCAAGGAACCATTGTTGTTGCAATGGCATTTCAAACCGGGTCCGGAATTCAAGCTCAGCGCCGAACAATTCGGCTTTTGGCGCGTTGATATAGGTGGTCTGATAGACCAGCGAGCTCAGCTCGTTGATCTGTTCCTCGATCGGGTTGTCGATCTCCTTGAAGAAGGCCGCGGCGGTCACGAACTGGTTGCGGCCCATATAGTATTCCAGGCGCGCATCATAATTGGTGAATTCACTGTCCACCAAACCACTATTACCGCGATAGGTCCGGCTGGATTCGGTATCAAAATAGGTCGCTTCCGACAGTTCACGGAATTGGGGCCGCGCCACCGTCTGAGAATAACCCAGGCGCATTTGCAGATCGTCCGCGAAATTCCAGGTGAAGGTCAGCGCCGGAAGCGTGTAGTCGTTTTCGATCCGAGTCTCTTCCGGTCCGGCATTGCCGAACCGATCAAATGAACGAACGAATTGCTCGCCACTCTCCTGCCGGAAACCAACGGTCGCCTTGATGAAATCTGTGATATCAGCATCAACCTGCGCGAAGTAAGCGGTCACATCCAGACCCGCGACATAGAAATCCGTCGTCGTGGTCGACTCGTTCAGGAAGAAGCGGCTGGGCGCAATATTGTCTGGCGAGAACAGGAAATCCGGACGCGCGAGTGGATCCACTCCATCGACAATCGAACCATTGAACCGGAAATTGAACTGCTTGTAGTCCCGCTCTGTCGATGAATCATCGAAGCCCGCTGACAGGACAACTTCGCGCCCATCAAGGTTCAGATTGTACTCGCCGTCCAGGCCGAACCCGGTGACATCATCGACCAGTTCCGTGAATTGAATATTGTACCGACCCTGCTGGTTATTATAGGTCGGCACGCCGTCAATGACTTCACGCGTCAATTGGCGCTCGTATGGCGCATCATAAGTCGACTGCGCGACCGAGCCGCGCCAGTTCAGATCCAGGTCGCCAAATCCATGCGATCCGGCGAGTTGGAATGAGGTCAGTTCACGCTCATACCAGGCGGTGCGCTCGCGGTGACGAATTTCATTACTGCCATCCTCTCCAACCGCGATCTGGGCGTCTTTCGTGGTCGAGTGCACATAGAACAGAGTTCCTGCCACTTCATGTGCGCCGCGGCCAACCGTGACCGATCCAAGACCGTTCACGATCGCATCGAATGTGGTTTGATCGACGATCACATCGCGGTCGAAATCACCTGATGCATCATTGCGTAGAACCTGTTGCGTGGCTTCGCGCGTGGTCCAGCTGCCATCATAGCCGAGCACCCCGATCAGGCCGACATCGAATTCATCAAATGAAAGGGCTTTGCCCCCTTCCACAGCGACTTCGACGGGGGCATCAATCTTGCCTTCCTGAATGACCGACAGCGGTGAATTGACCAGGCTCTCGCCAGCAATCTCGCGCTCCGTTGCAGACAGGCTGTTAATATTGGTACCCGTCGCAATCAGGGACGCCAGCGGACCAGGCAGATCACGCAGGCCATCATCATAGCCTGACCAGTCTGTATCGCTGCCGCGCACAAACAGTCCATCCTGATTGGTCGTGACAGTATTGTAGCCGGTGCCAACTTTCAGGTTGAGAAAATCCTCGGCCGGTTGACGAACGGTCTTGAGATCGATCAGACCGCCGCCAAACTCACCGGGATAATTGGCTGAGAAAGTCTTCTGCACCGCCGCGCCATCCAGCATGCTGGACGGGAACAGGTCGAGCGGCACGGTCCGACGCAATGGTTCTGGACTTGGCAAGGGAGAGCCGTTCAACAAAGCCACGGAATAGCGATCACCGAGGCCGCGCACATAGGCGAACTGGCCATCGACAACGCTCAAACCGCTCAGGCGCGTCAACGCCAGAGCGGCATTGGCATCGCCCTGACGGGTCAGGTCCTCGGTTGAAAGAAAGGACGCGACCTGTGAGGTCTGACGTTGCGGTTCGGGAATGAAGCGGCCGCGCACGACAACCGTTCCCAGCGTTCGTTCATCAGCGCTCTCAGTCGTATCTTCCTGAGTGACCGGCGTATCTTCGACAGGGTCTTCCTGAGCCATCGCTGACGGGATGATGGCCAATGCGAGGGCCGTCGTCAGCAGGAGTGGATGTTGTGAAGGACGTTTCATTGGTTTGGGCTTTCAATTCGGATCATCGGGTCGTCGAGCCGTTTGCTGTTTGAATGGACCGTTCTCGACAGACAGAAATAGAGAAACCGGGACAGCGCCAACGCCCTGTCCCGGTAAGTTCGCCTTGGTTAGCACTCTTCGCCATTTGGCAGGCCGCAGGTCCAACCCTGCCACCAGGTGTCGTTCGCATTCTCGACCGCGCCGATATAGTCGGTGTCTTCGAAGAATGGATCGACAGCCGTCAGGTCCGTCGCCGTCGCGGCGGTTTCCGTTGAGCCGTTGATGAAGGTTGAGATCAGCGTATTCACCAGCGGCGCGGCTGTGTTGAATGTGCTGTTCGGCGCGGCGGCGGCGGCTTCAACCGCGGCAACCGTTTCCGGATCCGAGTCTGTCAGGCCGGCGCCATTGGTTCCGCAATCGGCCTGGACAGAGGAGAAGCTTGGATCAACGCCAACACCGCCAAAGCTTGTATTGTCGCCATCCCCGGCACTTGCGTCCCAGGCGAAACAGGCATTCTCGTAAACAATGACACCGTTCAGCAATTGACCAATCGAACCGGAATTCGACCGGAACACTTCATCGCCTGTGGTCCCGAGGAAGGTAAAGTTCGCAATCTTGGGATCAGATGGCAGGACCGCTGACGCGGCTGCTACAGAGCTTTGCTCCGTGATATTGTCGCCGCGCCCATTGATCTGATCAACGATGACAAACTGAATGGCGCCCTGATAGCCGTTATCGGTATCGATGGATTCGTCGCCATTCCCGGTGAGCACGAGATATTTCGCATTCACGGTGCCGCCGAAGAATTCAACGCCATCATCCGCATTATTGTGGACCTGGATATATTCGACCACTGTGCCGTCACCGACGCCGCCAAAGGCAATACCGTTGAGTTCATTATCGGGGGTCAGTTCGAAGCCGGCATATTTCACCTGGACATAACGCAGGACACCAGAACTGTCGCTGACATCATCGCCGCCATACAGCGCATCGGGCGAGCTCACACCTTCGATCCGCTGTTGGCAGCTATCGGTGCCATAGGCGCTGCCGCTCAGGCAACGGTTCTGCGGCGCGCTACCGAGGATAACAATCCCGCCCCATTCGCCATCGGCCTGATCCGGCGCGGGCTGACTGCCCCGCAAATCGGCTTCCGAGGTGAAGATGATCGGGTCCGCAGCGGTGCCGAGCGCGCGAATGTCTGATCCACGGTTCACGACCAGATAGTCCTGACCGGTATTGCCGAACAGGGTGACACCGGATTCGATGACCATCGTGGCCGGATCGCCTGTCACCGCTGTACCATCCGCGCCGGTATCCACACCCACGTCAACGCGGCCATCCAGCTCGTACAGGTTGCCGCGGGTCAGGCGAACATC
>JBCCCT010000149.1:0-8460 GCA_039033355.1 Pseudomonadota bacterium
GTGCCAATTTCCGGTGTGACGAAACTATCAATTACGGCGCGGGCTTCTACCAATGCCTGATCAAGGTCTTTTTCTCCATCATTCACCTCTGTGGCCAATGTAAGGAGTGGCATGTAGAGCGGTTCCGTCTCACCTTTGATTGTGATCGCAAACCGGTCATTGGACGCTTCAATCGAGGCCCAGTGCGCCCGAATGCCGGCCCAGTAGTCCGCTGTCCCGGCCCAGTAGTCCTCCGCGGCCTCAACCGAGTAATCATCAAAGGCGCGATAGGTGTTCACACCAACTTCCCGAACCAGAACCTGCGGAGCGCCGTCGAGCATGAGTTTGGAATTGTCCTGCTCATGTACCCAGCCCCAAGGCGTGACCACGTGGCGATTGACGGCATCAACCGCGTGATAATCATCGCGCGTGGTCATGTCGCGGCGTGGCAAGGGGCGCCATTCCTTTGGCGGAGTCCACTCCGCGATGCCGTCTTCATAGGCCCAGGGTCCGACTGCCCCGTAACGCGGTGCGTCATCCACCTGATAGACCGTTTGAGACCAGCTTCCGGCGCGCTCAGTCGCGGGCACATCGCGCCATTCCCAGGCATTGCCGCCGACGAAGGTCAGGACCCGTGCTGGCTCATATTGCCAATCCTGGCGCCAGTGCTTGACCACGAAAGGTGACTCATCCGGACCAACGACCAGCAAGTGTTGGAGACTGATAAAGTCACCGCGATCTTCAACAATGCGAACCGATTCGTGGCCCCCAGAGAGTTTCGGCTCTTTCAACTCATAGCCATCGACAAAGGACACGGTCTCCGTGAAGTCGAATGTGACCTTGTAGTCGCCGACCATCGCCAGGATCGACTCACGATCCTGCTCGAATTGGGCTGGCAGCTCCGACGCGTTGGTTTCTGCAATTGTATGCGCCTGTGGCGCAGTGGCGCAGCCCGCCAGGCTGAGAAAGGCTGCTGTGGCGGCGGCCGCCAAGCCGTTCCGGTATCTGATCATGAGGGTCTCCTGCAAGTGTCTCGTGAGCGAACAAGTATTTGCTTAATGCAAATGATAATGACTTGCAATTGCGGATTTATGCGTATATCGCGATTTTGAGATTGAGAATAATTCTCAAAACTGAAACAGGATTAACACCATGCCTCTGCCGACCCAGCGACAGACACTTCGCGCCTTGCTCATCTCTTCTGCGGCTGTCTCCCTGACATCCGTAGCTTTCGCCCAGGATGACGAAGTCAGTGATGACGAGTTACGGGAAGACACCGTAACGGTTTATGGAACATCCAATCCCCTGCCTGTTTTCGACTATCCTGGTCAGGTCACCGTCATCGATCGCGAGGCGCTGGAAACGCTTGCGCCCTCAACGATTTCCGACGCGCTGCGCGATGTACCGGGTCTGGACTTTGCCGGTGGCCCCCGTCGCACAGGTGAATTGCCGAGCATTCGTGGCCTGTCAGGACAGAATGTTCTGATCCTGCTGGATGGGGCGCGGCAGAGTTTTACCTCGGCGCATGATGGGCGCTTCTTTGTTGATCCGGAATTGATCGGATCGGCGGAAGTGGTGCGAGGACCCGCCTCTGCACTTTACGGATCGGGCGCTGTTGGCGGTGTGCTCGCCTTCGAATCCGTCGATGCGGATGATCTCCTCGCAGACGATGAAGTCTGGGGTGCGCGCGCCCGCCTCGGCTATCAAAGTGTCAATGAAGAAACATTGGCGTCGCTCACCGCTTACACAAGGCAAGGTGGATTTGACGGCCTGGCCAGTTTTGGCATTCGCCAATCAAGCGATATCGAGCTCGGCTCCGGCGCAGACTTGCCTTCGGATGACGAGATTCAAACGGCGCTGGTCAAAGGCAGCTATGTCCTGACAGACGCCCTGACGGTTGAAGGGTCATGGCAGCGATTCACAAATACAGCCATCGAACCGAATAATGGTCAGGGCGTCGCCGGCACAGGCGACGGTGTGCTTGATCGCGAGGTTGAGAAAGACATTAAAACCGATACGTTCCGGCTCGGCCTGAGTTATAATCCCGAGACCAATGAATGGATTGATCTTGGCGTCGTCGCGTATCAGACATCCAGCGACGTGGATGAGTTTGATGTCACCATTCCGCGCACGACGATTCGGGATATCGAAACCACAGGCTTCACGATCCGGAATGCTTCGCGATTTACGATCGGAGCTGCTGACACGACGCTGACCATTGGCGGCGACTGGTACAAGGACGAACAAACCGGCACCGACGATCAAACGACCGATGGGACACGTGGCGGAGTTCCGAACGGTGAAAGCGAGTTTATGGGCGTCTTCGCCCAGCTTGAATCCATTATTGAGACTCCGGCCGGTCAGTTTGTAGTCATTCCCGGGATACGGTTCGATGAGTTTGAAAGCTCATCTTCAATCGCGCCCGGCGAAGAAAACTCTGATGACGCCATCTCGCCGCGTTTCGCCGCCAGCTTTGCGCCAGAAGGTGCCACCTGGTTACGGCTCTTCGGATCCTACTCAGAAGGTTTCCGGGCCCCGTCAATCAATGAGCTCTACCTCGATGGCGTTCATTTCGAGATCCCGCATCCCGTGCTGTTCAATCCGGCCGTCGGATCATTCGTTTTCGCGCCGAACAATTTCATTCCGAACCCTGATCTGGTGCCGGAAGAAACGCAAACCATCGAATTCGGAACCGGAGTCGACTTCAAGCAGATCTTTGTTCCGAGCGATCGATTCCAAGCCAAGATATCCTACTTCGAAACAGAAGCAGACGAACTGATCAACCTGTCCGTGGATGTGGTTCCTGCTGCCACCTGTTTTGCCCCACCCCTCTTTCAACCCTGCAATTGGGGCACGTCGGAATCGTCGAATGTGGACGAGGCGGAACTGAAAGGATGGGAAGGTGAATTGAGTTATGATTCCGATCGGGTCTATGCCAGCGCGAGCTATTCAACGATTGAGGGCACTAACCTGTCAGATGGCTCGGACCTCGGCGCCCTTACGCCCGACCGAATTGCCGTCGATGTCGGGTTGAAAGTTCCGGAATGGAATTCCCGGTTTGGCGCTCGCGTGCAGCATGCCGCCGATTTCGAGCAGCGCGTGGCCGATGGCACTGGCGGTTTCGTGTTGCAGGATGAACGCGACGGCTATGTTGTCGTCGATCTGTACGCCACCTGGCGCCCGGAGTTGGTCGAGGGTCTGCGCCTCGATCTCGGCATCGATAATGTGTTCGACGAAGACTATGAGCGGGTGTTCGCAGGCGTGCCGCAGCCCGGTCAGAATCTGAAAATCACCGCTTCCTGGCAATTTGGACAATAGGAGACCCGCCATGTGTGTACCGCTCGATGATACCGCAATGATCTGCTGGCTGAAGACGCAAGTCCGCGTGATTGAAGCCTGGCGTGAAGAACTCGCGATGCGTGTAGAGCTCGATATTCCGGCTCTGACGCGACTGGAAAAACACTATCAATGGCTGAGCGCGGAAGTCGCTCGGCTTGAACACCCCTCCTCTCGGCAGGCTGCCTGAGTCTCCTTTAGCTTGCCCACTCTGGCTGCGGCCCTGCCCGCTCGCGTTTCCTCCCCCTACGAACAGGGCTGCAGCCACTTTTTTTCCGATGACGTTTCGCTCAGATAGACGGCTCACGTTTGTATTCATCGTGCCCTTCGCGCAGGAACAGGCGCAGCTCCTGAACATCGATGACAGCACTGATCATCGTCGTCGCGATGACATAGGATATGAAGCCAAACAAGGTTGGCGACAGATCCTGAGTTGCCAGCACATAAACAAGATACGGCACAACGAACAGCCAATGCGCGTGCCCCAGGGGACCCATGAGTTTCGAAAATGGCTATCGTTTATGGATCTGACTGGCGATCAGGCCTGACAGGATCCGGCCGCCCAGTATGATCGCGCCGGGTGCAGTCTGGATGAAAATCAGCTCCCCAATCATCTGGGGCAAGGGATAGAAACAAGCCCAAAGCCGGATGGTCCAGGGCAAGGTGCCCATGGCGTTGAACCAGACGATGACATCTCTGGCGATCGACATCGAATTGTCTAAGCCGCTGCGATCGCGCGAATACGATCGAGTTGCATGGCGGACTCAGAGCCGGCCCGGGCCAGGCTGAGCGTCGTCTCATCCGCAATCGTTGGGTGACCGGTGCCGAACGGCGGTGCTGGATTGTATTCCAGAATGAGTTCGATCACTTTGGCCATGTCTTCTCCTGCGAGTTGCCCCGCGACCGTGAGGCCAATGTCCACCCCCGCAGTGACGCCGCCACCAGTGCAACGGTTGCGATCGATCACGACGCGCTCGTGCACGGGTGTCGCACCAAAGGCTTCCAATGTATCAATGACCGCCCAGTGGCTCGCGGCTTTATAGCCTTTGAGAAGACCCGCTTTGCCGAGCAATAATGAACCTGTGCAAACCGCTACGACCCAGGTGGCTGTCTCGCCTTGTCGGGCGAGAAATTCCATCGTTGCGGCGTCTTCAAGCGTATCAATTGCCGGTGTGCCGCCGCCCGGCACCAGAATAACATCCGGGCTGGCCGAGGCGGTTGCGAAGGTCGCATCTGCCATGATTGCCGCGCCCGAATCCGTCGGGTTCGCCCCCTCAGCCTTGGCGACAATTTCTGTGTTCGTGCCTGGAACCTGTGACAAGGGCTGAAGCGCCCCGATGAGATCAAGCGTGGTGAAGCCGGGATAGACGAGAGATTGAATCAGCATGTTGAGCTCCGCTTTCTTGCAATTTCGTACCGTTTCGTACATATTTAGGGAAACGTCAAGAATTAAATGCGAAACAGTACAAAATGACAGAGTCTCCTCGCAAACGCGGTCGCCCCGCGACCTTAGATACGCAATCGGCCATGCATGCTGTCGTCGAACTCTTTCGCGACAAGGGGTATGCAGCCGTCTCTTTGGATGACCTGTCCGAAGCAACCGGACTTAGCCGCCCCAGCCTCTATCGCGCCTTTGGCAACAAATTGTCGATGTATGTCGGGGCGATGAATGCCTTCGGGCAGGATGCCGCTGAACTCGCCCTTCCGAAATTGGAAGCTGATGGCGAACTGGAAGACGCATTGACCAATTTTTTCGATGCCATGCTCGGGATCTATTATCGCGACAGCGATGTGGCGCCGGGCTGCCTGATCTTTGGGACGGCCCCGTCACATGCCGATGAAGCGGAGATAAAGGCCCGCCTCAATTTCGGCATTGAGCAAGTCGATGCGCGCATGCTTCAACGGATGGAAAAGGCCTTTCCCGCCTGTGACCCTTCCCGCATCGAGACGGCCGCCCGGATGGCTTCGAACACGCTGATCGCGTTCTCCGCTCGCGCCAAAGCCGGCGCGACCCGGCAGGCGCTCAGCGAGATTGGCGCTGAGAGCGCGCGGACGATTGGGCTATTGCTGCGCGCCGCTTAAGGCGACAGGCGATACCCACCTGCTTCCGTAAGCAGCAGTCTGGCATTGCCTGGATCGGGTTCGATCTTTTGACGCAGCCGGTAAATGTGGGTTTCCAGCGTATGCGTGGTCACCGCAGCATTATAGCCCCAGACTTCCGAGAGCAGCTCTTCTCGCGCCACCGGCTTTCCGCCTGCGCGATAGAGATATTTGAGAATATTGGTCTCTTTCTCGGTCAGGCGGATCTTGCGATCATCTTCCTTGACCAGGAGCTTCATGCTCGGGCGGAATTCGTAAGGTCCGACATCGAAAGTCGCATCTTCGCTTTGCTCAAAGCTCCGCAAATGCGCACGAACGCGAGCGAGCAGAACCGAGAACTTGAACGGCTTGGTGACATAATCATTGGCGCCGCTATCGAGACCTAAAATGGTGTCAGCATCGCTATCCTGTCCGGTCAGCATGATGATCGGGGCACGCACACCACGGGTTCGCATCACCTTGCAGGCTTCGCGTCCGTCCATGCCGGGCATGTCGACATCGAGCAGAATCAGATCGGTGCGTTCGGTTTCTGCCGTCTTCACGCCTTGCGCGGCGTCGGCGGCTTGCAGCACCGTGAAGCCTTCATAAAGATCCAATTGTTCCGCGAGCGCCTCGCGTAGCTCATTATCATCGTCCACGAGCAGGATGGTTTTGGTCACAGCCATGACTTTCTCCCTTGTCTTGTGGCCACCAAATAGTCAATGAAGCCAAAGACTTCATTACACGCTTCTTCAGCGGATGTCACAAAAAGGAGAGCAGCGCGTGACTGAAACATTATTTACCGCAACCGCGCGCGGAAAGTTCTCTGGCGATGGCATTACCTGTCAGTGTGCACTTGGTCGCGGCGGCGTCATCGGGGCCGCACAGAAACGTGAGGGCGATGGCACAAGTCCGCTCGGAAAATGGCGCATGAAACGGGTTTTCTACCGCCCTGACCGCGTTGAACGACCGGAAACCGCTTTGCCGGTCGTTCCGCTGGCGCCGCAGGATGGCTGGTGCGATGCGCCCGACCATCCGCTCTATAACCGGCCGGTTCGGCTGCCGTTTGAAGCGAGCCATGAGAAGCTGTGGCGCGACGATCATGTCTATGATCTGATCGTTGAACTGTCGCACAATGATGACCCGGTCGAACCAGACCGCGGAAGCGCTGTCTTCTTTCACTTGTCGCACGATGATTTTCGACCGACGGAAGGCTGTGTCGCGATCCCACTCGACTATATGCGCGCGGTTTTGAAGACAGCGACGCCGGAAAGCTACATCCAGATTCTGTACTAGATGAACGCTGACCCATCGGTTTGAACACATTCCGGCCACACGAATCAATGAAACCTTAACTCGGCCGGGGCGGGCTCTGTAAGGAGGCTGCTAATGTTTCAGCTGACTGAGTATGCGCCTGAACGCCCCGAACTGGGATCGTTTTATCTTGTCACGCAAACCGGCGAGCACGGGCCTTATGAGACATATGATGATGCCGTCGAAGCGGCCGAACACCCACAGCCTGATATGATCGGCTTCAATCCGCGGCGCGGATATTTCGTGGTCGACCGGTCAGACCCGGACCTGAACTAGGCGATTTCTGACATAAATTGCTGCAACTTCATCACGGAAGGCACGGCATTGTCGCGGAGCCGTTTCATGATGGCGAGTTTCTCGAGATCATCTTCCTCAACGCTCGCAACCAACTGCGAATAGCCATCGAGTCGGTTCTCGACCAGCCATTGGCGCAAATCCTTCTCCTGTGACCAGGTATACTGATTCATCATGAAAGCGTTTTGCATGCGGACCCAGTCGGTCGCGTGATTGGGCAGCGGCACAACCTGGCAAAGACGGTTCTTTTCTTCCTCGGCATCCCGCGTGAGTTCGATATGGGCGATAAAGGCGGCGCTAAAGACAGGTTGAACCGTACGCACAGTTTGCAAGCGGATGGTGTCCCCCTGAAACACGTCCGTCTCTTCCATATTTGCGACAGCGGCGGCTGAACAATCGACAAACAACGTATTCTCATCGTTCGGCAACGTGCCTTGCTCAAAAGTGATCTGGTCCGTTTCAATGCGCTGGATACGCCCCATGCGGATCACATTCTTGACACGCTGAAGCTCAGCCAATTCAGGATCAGAGATGGTCGCGCCATGGAACATGGTTGGCTCAAGATCCGGATCGATGCGCGTGAAAATACCCGCTGCTTCGAGGCGCAGGAACAAATCGTCAATCGAATCTGCTGCCGCAATGGCTTCCATTTGCGCCGCTTGCGCCCCCATGGTCTCTTCGAAGAATTGCGCATCCGGCTGCGTCGTTTCGCGACGCATCAGCCAGGCTTCGCGCGGGCGCACCCAGTGGATCTGGTCGGGATCGACATGGTTTTCCAGCAGCCAGACAATCGCATCAATGCCAGTCTTGCCGCCGCCAACGACGACATACCGTGAGGGTTGTTCCATGACCGTCGGAAGATCGTTCAATGGCATCAGTTTCACGCCATCCCCGATCTCGAAATTCGGCGTATGGGTTGAAGGCACGGTGGTTTTCAACCAGGTCGCATCGACCGTTTTCTCGCGCACGGTCACCTTATAAGTCTTGTCCGAGGTCAGCGCGCTGATCTTGCCATCGCCTTCATACTTGCACATGGGCAGATAGGTAACCCGTCCCGAAGGCAGGAATTGATAGCGCATCACTTCATCGAAATAGGCCATGATTTCGGGACCGGAGGCGAGATCCTGCAACCCCTTGTTCAGGCCAATCGTATCAACAATGCCTTTGGACAGCTCCTTGGAACTGACGCCATAATAGGCTGAAGGCTGATGCAGCGTGACAAAAGGATAGGCATCATTCCAGTGGCCACCCGGCTTCTGGTGCATATCCACAATCAGGACGGTCTTGTCGCTTTCGGTCAGAATAATATCGGCAAATGCCATACCCATGGCGCCAGCGCCAACGACCAGATAATCAACTTCAATCGATTCCGGGGCCATCGCTCCCCTCCCAGGTTCATGTTGCTCTTGATAACAGTGTTATGTTCTGATAATAACACTGTTATCTCAAGTCAAGTGA
>JBCCCT010000150.1:0-8294 GCA_039033355.1 Pseudomonadota bacterium
GCTTCGGAATCGTGCATGGCGCGATACAGGCGCGATGAGGCGACCGGCATCCGGCCCGGCATGTTCAGGAATAAGGCTTTTTCAGCGGCGCGGCGACGAACCAGCGCATCAACGATCTGGATACGGCCACCAATTTTGGCCTGCCGCCAGGAATCAAAGGCCTGCGCTGCCTCGAGGCGATTGCCGCCATTCATGCTGGCAACGACATCGCTGCTGGCAAAAGCTTTTGGCCCGATATTGAAGGCCAGCGATACCAGTGCGTCAAACTCATTCTGGGTCATCGGTGCCAGGACGCAGCGCATGACAAAACGCTCTACCGGCGGCAGATCATATTCGCGCAGGATGGCTTCCGCTTCGGATTCATTGACCCGGACGCCCTTTTTGGCACGGCGCACGTGGCCATAGCCAATGATCCAACGACCATTGGGCAATAATTCTGAGCGTGCGCGGAACCCCTCAAACGCCTTAATGACGTCTAATCCCGCTTGAGATGTGCGCATGTTCAATGCCATCACCTGCTCCGGTTTGGGACAGATTATCTGTCCAGTCTGAGACAAAGTGCAAACTGTGCGCCGCGCTCAAAACCACCGGAATTTATAATAAAAACAAGGTCGCGAGACCCAGGAAACTGAAAAAGGCCATCGTATCGGTCAAGGTTAGAACAAATACCGATGAGGCCACGGCCGGATCCGCTCCCATTCGTTTCAGGGTTAATGGCACCAAAATGCCCGATGCGCCCGCCCACAGGAAGCTGGCCAGCATGGCGACGCCCAGAACCACGGCCAGCTTGACGTCCTGAAACCAGAAAAACGCAACCAGGCCAACGCCGATCGCGAAAATCACGCCATTGACCAGGCCGGTCAGCGTCTCACGCACCACGGCGCGGCGCCCGGCCTTGCCTTCCATTTCCCGCTCGGCGATCGCACGGACGGCAACCGCCAGACCCTGACTGCCTGCATTGCCCGCCAAAGCTGCTACAACCGGCATCAGGATGGCCAGCTGGACCAAACGATCCAGCGTCCCTTCGAACAAGGCAATGATCGCCGAGGCGATAAAGGCTGTGATCAGGTTGATGCCCAGCCACGGCGCCCGTGCCTTGACCGATTCCCAGACCGTGTCCGAGCCATCAGCCGAGGACACGTTGGCGAGGGCCAGAAGGTCTTCTGTATTCTCTTCTTGGATGACATGAACCATATCATCGACCGTGATCATCCCGACCAGCCGACCTTCGGGGTCTTTCACAGGCGCCGATGCCAGCGCATATTTCTGGAATTGATAGGCCACCTCTTCCTGATCCAGATCAACATGGATGTCGGATGTGAACGGCTCCATAATGTCGGCCAGCTTGATCTCGCGGCCGGTTCGCAAGAGCTGCGAAAGCAGGACATAGCCGAGCGGCTTGTTCATGGGGTCGACGACATAGATTTCATAGAAATCGGTCGGCAGCTCATCGGCATTATCGCGGGCAAAATCAATGGTCTGGCCAATCGTCCAGAATTCCGGCGCAGCGAGATAGTCGCGCTGCATCAGGCGTCCGGCTGTATCCTCTTCAAACTCGAAACTGGCCTCGAGGACGGCGCGGTCTTCCGGTTCCAGCTCCTCGAGAATGCGTTCGCGGCGATCTTCATCCAGATCTTCCAGAACCGCAGTCGCATCATCGGATTCCAGCTCATCGAGCGCTTCGACAACCGCCTCATCGCTCATCACCTCAACGGCGTCCTCGCGATATTCCTCACGCAGCTCGATTAGAATGTCCGGCGGCAATTCACCGCCCAGCAACTCCACCGCGGCTTCAAACCGTTCGCTCGACAATTGTTCCAGCAGGTCCGAGGCATCGGCCGGGTGCATGCTTTCCAGCGTCTGACGGACCCAGTCGCCTTTGCCCTCATCGATGGCATCGCGCAGATCCGCAGCGAGCTGGGCGCGCTGTTCTTCGCTGTCATCAGCCGGGGATTGAGGCGTATCCGTCATTCCGCCTCTTTGGCTTGATCGCCGCTGCGGCGCAAGGCGTTTTTGGACGCGGCTCAGGCGACAGCGAGACGCGCCCAGGGTCCGGTCATCGCTACGGTCACGCCCGGCCCTTGCACATTGAAGAACAGAGTCTGACCATCCGGCGAGAAACAGGCCCCTGCCACTTCGGACACGCCCGTCTCGGCAATCTTATAGATACGGCCATCCGGGGCGACGCCT
This sequence comes from Pseudomonadota bacterium, assembly GCA_039033355.1. Lineage (GTDB taxonomy): Bacteria > Pseudomonadota > Alphaproteobacteria > Caulobacterales > Hyphomonadaceae > Henriciella. Next base: position 2,191 of record JBCCCT010000150.1, read on the forward strand.
TTCACTGCATTGCGTCCGGGGCCGTCTTCGCAAATCACCAAATGTCCCCAGGGCGCCGGGACGATATTGTCACACATGTCCATGACGCCGCGATCCGCACTTTCGTAATACAGGTTCAGTTTTCCAGGCGAATCGGCTTCACGGGCGCTGCCTTCATATGGACTGGGCTCATATCGCCAGATCTGACCGCCTTGGGCCAGACCGCCGCTGGTGCAGGCGAAATAGGCCGCGGATCCGGCCTGATCGATCGCCCAGGCGATCCCTTCCCCACGGGCAAATATTGCCGCGCCTTGATCGTATCCACGGTCCTGCAGCGGGCTCTCCAGGGCTTCGACATCATCGAGATCGGTCCAGCGGCAATCGACGCTCTGTCCGGTCACAAAGGCCGGGCTGGCCTCGTCCCAATTGCGCGTATCTGCCGATGGCATGTCGGTTATGGCCAAGGCTTGCAGCCGACCGCCGCGTTGCAATTCACCTGGTTGATCTGGAATAAACCGATACAGAAGCCCCATACCGGAATCCTCGGTTTGATAGACAATGCCGGTGCGCGGATCGACCGCCGCGGCTTCGCGATTGAATCGGCCCATCGCGCGTAATGGCTCAGCAGCGACCAGACCGCGGGCCGTAGCCGGGACTTCAAACGCATAGCCATGATGCTGACTGGCCTCCGCGCCAGGCTTGGTGCGGCTTTCCTCGCACGTCAGCCAGGACCCCCAGGGTGTGATCCCGCCCGAGCAATTGCGCTCGGTTCCGACCAGCGACAGGAAAGATTGTTCCAGCTGCTGCGTCCGCAAATTGTAGACTAAATTGGTGGTGCCGCCTGCCACCGGATCGCCACTCGGAGCAATGTCAAAGATCGCCTTCGGGTCGACATTGCTCGGCACGCCAGCTCCGGCCTGAAAGGGGCCTTCATCGGTCTCGTCCAGGCTGAGCTCGTGATTGCGGATCAGCACGCAGCGATCAGCATCGCCCTCCATCGCGAAACAGCCCATGCCATCATGGGCGCCGGGGACACGGAAGCCATCCGACATAAGCGACCCGACCTCGGACAGCCTTTGATAGGCAAACCCAGGTGGCAAATCGAGAAAACCTTCAGGGTCCGGCACCAGGCCTGCTCCGGACGCTAAAGGATTGTCCGGCCCGGGCATAGAACAGGCCGACAGGGCTGAATAAGCCGGTGCTGCTGCGGCCATAGCCATGGCTTTGCGAAGGAAATGACGACGCGAATGGGACATATCTGGCGGCTCCCCTGACTCAATAGTCCAGTCTCGGTCAGCGGCTTAGCCTGACTTCATGACGAAGGTGTGATGCTCCCGCACGCGAGACATCGTGAATGCGCGTCTGGCACCCGCTCAAACCGCAACCCCAAATTGAGATTCCGAGACAACAACCTGGGATGCCAGGATAATGATCCACCTGCCGAAGCTGCTCAGTTTGCCTGCGTTGCAGGAAGGGCAGTCTCATGTGCCATGCGCCATGTTTGATCGCACGCCCCACGTTTAATGGAGGCGACGGATGAAATTCAAACTCTTGAGTGCGACCGCAATGGGATTGGTGGCAGCAGTCGGTTGGGTCAGCGGTGCGAATGCCCAGGCGATGGATGAGTGCCGGGATGGGGTCGGCGAAACCAACAATGCCCCGTTCGATGACACGCTCGAGTGTGGTGACGATGCTGTTGCAGGTGCAGAGGGCGCGACTTCGATTGGTGACGGCGCCATAGTGCAAGGCGAAAACTCAACAGCCCTTGGCCACCAGGCGCTGGCATCGTCTGCTCAATCGGTCGCGATAGGGGCGATCGGAGGGGTTGGGTCTGACGCTGAAGGCTCCATCGCAATTGGTTATGATGCGTTTGTCACCAACAATACTGATTTTTCGATTGCAATCGGCACCAGCGCTTCAGTGGGCGGGAGCCAAAATCTAAGCGACGCCGACGGAATCGGAAATTTTAATCTGGCGATAGGTTACGGTGCCACCACGTTGGGCGACAATGCGACCGGATTGGGGGCAAATTCTACGACTGCCGGTGTTCGATCGAGTTCATTCGGCGCTGAGGCCACGGTATCCGGCGACGGGTCCACCGCAATCGGGTCCCGCGCCTTTGTGGTTGGCGATAACTCCCTGTCGTTCGGACATCTCGCCGTGGTCGGTATTGTCCCCCAAAGTCCCGGTGGGGTCCTCGCCCCGGTCACAAATTCACTTGCACTCGGGGGTGACGCTGATGGTGACGGTGTCGGAGCAAATGCCGGTCATGATAACGCCATTGCCCTTGGCGCCGATTCAGTCACCCATGCCGCCAATACCCTCTCCATCGGCGATGCCGATAATGGTCTTATCCGCCGGATCATGAATGTCGCAGACGGAACGCTCAATACTGACGCCGCCACCGTTGGCCAAGTCCGCGGCGCCATCGCCGACGCCACCAATCATGTTCAGGTCAACAGCACCTTGACGGGAGCGACAGCGTCCGGCTCGCAAGCCGTGGCAATCGGCGGGATGTCAAATGCCTCATCCGTCGGCGCCATCGCAATCGGCTCGACATCATTTGCGGGTACAGGTAATTTTGCCACATCGCTCGGCTACAATGCCATCACCTTAGCAGAAAACGGGCTGGCACTTGGCACCGAGGCCTATGCAGAGCACGAATACAGTGTTGCTCTCGGTGCTTTCTCCGCGACGACAGCCGCAAATACGGTTTCGGTCGGCGATGCGGATACGGATTACTATAGACGGATCGTCAATGTTGAAGATGGCGTCGACGACAATGACGCCGTCACCGTCGGGCAATTGACCGCCGCCCTCGCTGCATCTGGCGGGTCCGGCGGGTCGACCTCGCCTTATCTCGAGGTGAACAGTCTTGGCGCGCTTCCGGGTGCCGAGGGGACGGATTCGATCACTTTAGGACCGCGCGCCGCCACGACCACACAATCGCAAGAGAGCGTGGCCATCGGGGCGGGTGCAACGGTCAACGCCCAGAATGCCATCGCATTGGGCGCCAATTCTGTAACCTCCGCCGACAACACGCTCTCCATCGGTGATGTCGATAATGGCCTGACTCGTCGCATCATGAATGTTGCAGACGGAACGCTCGATACAGATGCCGCCACACTGGGCCAGGTCAGGGCGGAGATCTCCACAGCGGCGATCGCGGCAAATCCATATATCGACATCAATTCCACCGGACCGGTAGCGATGGCCAATGGTGCTCGATCGATCGCCATTGGTGAGGATGCGGGCACCACGGGCATTGCATCAATTGCACTCGGCGAACGGGCGCATTCAGCGTCTCAGGACGCAATCGCTATTGGGACCATATCGAGTTCGGAAGGGAATGGATCGATCGCCGTGGGCCACGCCTCCACAGCTTTGGGGCTAAATTCAATTGCGGTGGGGTCCAGCGCGTGGACGACAACCGATAACAGCAATGCGATTTCCATTGGTGCATTCTCTCAAGCCGACGCCGAAGGCGCGATCGCTATAGGGTCGAGTTTCGGAGATGGCGCACGCACGATTGCCGGACACGAAAACGCCATCGCTCTTGGCACCGGCGCTCAAACCAGCGCAGCGAATACAGCCTCCTTCGGGCGGGCTGGGGATGAGCGACGCTTGACCCATATTGCCGATGGCATTGATGACACAGACGCCGTGACGGTTGGTCAGTTGACTGCGGCTTTGGCCGCATCAGGCGATTCAGGCGGATCGGCAGCGGCCTATATGGACATAAACAGCATTGGCGCTCTTCCAAGCGCGGAGGGCTCGGAATCCATGGCCCTTGGCCAACGCGCCAATACATCTGTGGATTCAGATCGCAGCGTCGCGATTGGCGCGGATGCGACGGTAGATGCCGAAAACGCCGTCGCCCTTGGGTCCGCATCAGTGGCTGATCGCGACAATACGGTCTCTGTTGGTAGTGCGGGTAACGAGCGCCAAATCACCAATGTCGCGACGGGAACGGCAGACACTGACGCGGTCAATGTCGCCCAACTCGACGGCGAAATAGCGACCGTCAACGGCCGTGTCAGCAACAATGCGCAAGCGATCACCACATTGAACACGCAGTTCGAACAACTCGATTTTCGCGTCGACGCGCTCACCAATCATATTCGCCACGTCAATCACGAGATTGATGAGAACACGGCCGGTATCGCCATCGCCAATGCCCTGGCCGGATCAACCTGGCTGCAAGCGAATGAACGCATGGCTTTCTCTGCCAATCTTGGCTATTTCGACGGCAATAGCGCGATCGCCTTTTCCGGCGCCGCGCGCCTGAGCGAACGGTTCTCGGCCAATATGGCGCTCGGCACCGTGCCGGGCAATGGCGATGTCGGCGCCCGCGCCGGCGTCCGGTTCGGGTGGTGAGGCGATGGGGGACCTGTTAAACCGGTCCGGGGCGAAGGACCCAGGTCAGTGTCTCCTCGGATCGGTGACACTCCACTTGAATGAAAGCGCGGTGTGCCTGTACGGCACCGCGCCAAAGTTCGGTCCAGCTTTCCAGCACATCCTGGCGCACGGCCCCTTCCAGTCCCCGCACGATCCGCAAGCCGGATTGGACGATGTGCTGCGTGCCATCTTCGTGCCGGACGAGATCGCAATCATCGCCCATGCCGGCAAACATCGCGACTAGAAAATCTGCCGCCGCATCCGGCCCGCCATCTATACCGCCAATCGCCTCTGCCATAGCGGCATAGTTTTGCAGGCCGGTGAGCCGCGCCGCACGACTGGCATGCGCGCGCGCTGTTTCGCGTCCGACGACATCGCTCAGGGCCGACACGCCATTGCGAACATATTCCATCGCATAATTACGATTGGCCTTGGCGAGGCGCGCTTCGCTCCAATCCTGCGCAGGCGGCGCTGGCTGCTGGGCTGGGTCAAACGGGGGCGGGCGCTCTTCCGGGGCGAAGACGAGGCGCTCATCATCGGTCAGGTCGTGATCATATTCTTTGAAATAACCGCACAGTCCGAACTGTCCGGTGACATCTTCCGACACGCAGACAAAGCCCAGCCGAGGATTGTTCAGGCTGACCCCATTCTGCGCGTACCAGCCGTGCAGGAAGCCCCGCCCCGCCTCGATTGGAATGCCGCAGATTGCAGGCCCCGCATACATCCAGCGCGGATGGCGAAAGCGAACCCAGGCTTTGTCTGCGGACTCTTCCATATACTCGACGGCCACACCGCCAATGCCGTTCGACAGAACATGATACTTGGCGCAGGCAACCGCCGGCGGCAGGTCCGACAGGCCGAGCTTTTCAAAGCTCGATAGGAACTTCGCCTCATGCTGACGGCGGAACAGACGGAACATCCAGTCAAAGACGGTGTCTTTGCTTTCTTCCACCGCGACCAGAAGCTGCAGACCGAGAAAATATTGATGGTGCAGGTGCGCCTGCGCGGCGATGGCAGTCATCTCTATTCTGCCGCCACGGCGTGCGGTGCCGGGTCACCGAGATGCGCCTCAACGACTTTGTTGAACGCGTCGAGGGCGCCTTCAAATTTTCCAAACAGCATGTTCTGATTAGCTCCCGAGGCGAGTGTGGATTGGATACTCTCTCCAATCGCAAAATCCTCGTCCAGCGTCACGCGGGTGATCTCATGATTGCGTAACCAATGCTCAGCCCGCTCTGCTTCGGCTTTCGGCACCAGGGTCGACATGCGCACGCGGGTCTCTCCGGCTGACAGAGCTTCCTGATTGATCCAGGCAATGTGATCCGACTGGACCAGGAGCGCCGTGTTCGGGAACAGTGTGTATAGCACTTGCGCATGATCCCGCAGGCGCCAATCCTCGCGAGTCTCGGGCGAGAGCTGGGCCATGCTGGATCGCATCAGGACCGACCGCATGTGCGATCCGAGCATGCGATAGCTCGACAAGTTGTCCTCAAAGTGCGGTCCGATCGTGGTTCGGTGGGCGACCTTGAAGTGATAGGCTTCGATGCCGCCCTCGACGAGAATTTTCCAATTCGCTTTGTGAACCGGGGCGTCTTGATGCACGACGACCATGTCGTCGATCTGCAACGCATCCAGTTCGGTCGCAATCTCACCGATATGCTCATCGAGGCTGATCGCATCTTCGCTGACACTGACCCAGACAAAGCCGAACCGCTCTTCGCACTTCA
>JBCCCT010000151.1:0-8286 GCA_039033355.1 Pseudomonadota bacterium
ACCGTTGACGCTGGCGCGATTCCGCTTGTATACGCGCCATTCCATTTTCGTGCCCAGATGGCGGAATTGGTAGACGCGCTACGTTCAGGTCGTAGTGTCCTTATGGACGTGGAGGTTCGAGTCCTCTTCTGGGCACCAAAGTTATCTCGATAATATTCAGACCTCATCACACTTGCAAAGCCCGCACGCTATCGATCAACGTTCTGTCGCGTCGAGCGAGATGGACGGATCATTATGCAGCGCCGGAATACGCGCTCGCGCCTTTTCGACAGCTGTCAGATCCAGGTCCGCAATGACATAGCCGGGTCTATCATGAGCCGCTTCTGCCAGGATCTCGCCCCAGGGAGAGACAATCAATGAATGGCCGAACGTCTCGCGCCCATCCTCATGATAGCCGCCCTGGGCCGGGGCGAGGACGAAACTGCCCGTCTCGATCGCGCGGGCCCGCACCAGGACATGCCAGTGCGCGTCACCGGTAACGCGCGTGAAGGCGGACGGGATCGTGATAAGGTCGGCGCCCGCCTGAGCGAGGGAGCGATAGAGATGCGGAAAGCGCACATCGTAACAGATCGTCAGACCAACACGACCGGCCGACATATCGGCAAGGACGGCGCGCCGCCCGGCACGGTACGCTTTCGATTCGCGATAGGATTGGCCGTCGCCGACCTCGACATCAAACATATGGATCTTGTCATACCGGGCCAGGATGTTGCCGTCCGGTCCGATCAGATAGGAGCGATTGGCGAACCGCGCATCGTCGGGCAGAGCAATCGCAAGTGAACCGATGAGGAGTGTGATCCCAAGCGTGGCGGCGAGATCCGACAATGCCTTGAGGCATTCATCCTCTGCCTCAACCCTGACTTTGGAGCGCGCCTGGCCCGGCCTGATATCCAGCAGATTGGTCATTTCCGGAGTCGCAACAAAGGATGCGCCATTGGCCACCGCAGCCCGAATAAGTGCGCTCGCCGCCTCGATATTTGGAGCTATCTCCGTTGTGGATCGCATTTGAATACAGGCGGCGCGCACAATTGTCATGCGATCACCCTAGCATCCGCTCCACCGCAAACCAGCCCCTGGTATCGCCCGCCTCGTCCGATCTCTGTCCGAGGCGCTCATATTGCCAATCGTTAATTCCTGTGGTCACCTGTCCGGACTTGGGAGAAAAATCGGGGACAGAGATGATCAAGGCCATCGCCTGCGCCATTCTTGGCAGCGTGATTCTGGCTTCAGCGCCGTTTGCAACGTCGGCGCAGGTCGAGGATGATCGTTTCTATTCAGAAACCGAGGAGTTTGTCGCAGGCTTTGTCCGGTTCGTTGCTTATCACGAGGCAGGCCATCTGATCATGCATCAGCTGGCTGGCATGCAGACTGATCCTTACTGGTCGAAAGGGGAGCTTGAGGACTTTGCCGACCAGTTCGCCGTGGTGCTGCTCGCACCTGACGCGAGCGATGATTATGGTGTCGCCGAAATCATGGATGCCGCCATTGGATGGCTGCAAGTCGACAATAATGCAGGGATCAATGACCCTCACTCACCACCTCAGGACCGCGCATTGAATATTGTCTGCCTAGTCTATGGCAGCGACCCGATGCGCTTTTCGGATCTGCAGGAGTTTGTCGAACCAGACAATGATTGCCAGGCCCAATATACGGAAATGGACGATGCCATCGAGGATGTGTTTCGCGCCCAGACGGATGAATTCGGAGTCGAAATCGAAATCAAATATCTCGACGCAAATGCTGAGACCGCCGAGGCGCGCGACTTCCTGATCCGCAGCGAAATCCTCGAAGACCTGAAGGATGATCTGGAAAGCGACTACATTCTGACCAATCGCACGATTATCCAGGCCCGCAATTGTCGTGGTCGGTTCAAGGAAGATACGTTTCACTTCAACACGGTATCGGGGGAGTTCGAGGAGGACGACCGCTATTTCATCACGATTTGCTATGAAATGATCGACATGCGGCTACGGCACGGCATGACGGGCGTGGAATAGCGCGCATAGCGGCGACAGAAGGTCAGCCGTCAGGATAGAAGGACGACCCCTCCGCCTGAGCTGGGCGGAGATCCAAACGCACCTGATCACACACAAGATCAGACCATTTTCAAGGAAGGGTGACCCATGAAGAACACAACAACACAGACACTGCTCGCCGCAGCAATTATCTTTGGCACTGCCGGACTGATTGCGCCTGCCATGGCGCAGGAAGTCGAGGCGCCGATCGAGTTGACAGATGAAGAGCTGGATGCGGTCATGGCCGAACTGCTCGAAGCTGAGCTTGCAGCTTGCGAGGGCGACGAAGCCTGTATCGACTCTGTGCTCGACGAATATGAAGCTGAGCTGGATATTGGCGAAGAGGCCGCCGCACCAGAAGCGGATGCAGCCATGGCCATGGAGGCTGCGGGAGACGCTTCTGCTGCTGCATCTGGCGCCGCCGCGCCCGCTGTACCAGCCGCCGCCGCGGAGGCGCCAGCATCGGATGATGAGGGCGTCTTGAACAGTGCCGGCGAGGCCGATGGCGACTCGGATGGAACGGGTGGAACGACCCGCCCCGGGTCACGACCAGACCGACAATCAAATGACGGTTAGACCCACATGACTTCAGTCGCCTTCGGCGTCGAAGGCGACTGAACGACCGGTGCAGACATCACGGTCTGTGCTCGACCACTCGCTGGTGAGAAGCTGATCGGCATCAATCTCGGCTTGCGAGAATGTACGATCAGGCGGGGTCAGCAATCTGTTGCAGGCATCATCAAATAACTGATCCCAGGATTGCGCAAACCGGGCCACGTCCCAGAGCCGGGTAATACCGTCGGCACTCGCAACGACCAGTTGACCGCCATCGGTCGAGTAGGTGGCGCTTCTCACATCTGATGCGAATCCGGAGATGCTGTGCAAAAGACGCCCATCTACGGCGTCCCAGATATTGACGCTATTGTCGAAATTAGCGGTCACCACTTGCGCACCGTTTGGCGAGAATTGAACCATCGAGACGTCTTCCTTGGTCGCCGCCGTCGTGGCGCGTAGACGAAAGGTCTGAGAGTCCAGGATTCGCACGGTGCCGTCGTCGCTCCCGGTGACAATGCTACGATCATCGTGAGAAAAGCCAACGGCGCCCACACTGTCAGTATGTCCAGCCAGCACGGCGATCACTTCACCGTCTTCGACTCGCCAGAGAATGGCGGTGCCATCGTGACCTCCGCTAACGATCCGCGTGCCGTCATGAGAGAATTCAGCGGCGCGGACCAGGCCATCATGTCCCCTGAGTTCAAAGCCAGACTGTCCCGTCACCGCGTCCCATATTCGGAGCGTTCCATCGCTGCTCGCGGTGACGATTTGTGCTCCGTCTTCGGAATAGGAGGCGCTGGACAGCCCGCCATTGTGGCCTGTGAGCTTTGCGATGATACGGTTGTTGCGCCATTCCCAGATTATACCGGTATTGTCCTGGCTGGCCGTGACCACAAAATTTCCATCGGGAGAGAACGCGACCCCGGACACAGTATTCGTGTGAGCCTTCAAAGTGCTAATTCGCTGAGAACCAGCAACATCCCAGACTTCAACCGACCCATCAGACCCTGCGGTTACGAGATTCTGTCCGTCTCGCGATAACTCAGCGAATGAGATCGTTTTCGCGCTACTGGGATAGCGCTCGCTCAGATTTCCGCTGGTTTTCCAAATTCGTGCCGTGGCATCTGCGCTCGCCGTTATGATGGATTGTCCGTCGGGTGAAAACTGTCCTGCGCGAAGTCTTTCAGCGTGTGCGGATAAGATACGAACAGGTCGTCCCGTTTCAGCGTCCCATAGGATTGCATTATTGCTGATCGTCAGAATTAAGTTGCCGTCCGGGGAATAATGAGCGTCTCTAACGAGCTGCGTATGAGCCTCCAGATCATGAATGAGATCTCCGGATGTTGCATCCCATATCCTGGCATGATTGTCGCCGCTAGCGGTCACGACTTTCGCGCCATCGTTGGAAAAGGTTGCGCGTATCACGGAGTCAGTATGTCCCTCGAGAATCGAAATTTGAGCCCCAGTCTCCGCATTCCATACGCGCGCCGTCTGATCAAAACTCGATGTTACCACCTGGGCGCCGGAAGGTGAAAACGTGGCATGAAAAACCTCGTCAGTGTGAGCTTCCAGAGCATGTAGGGCTGAACCGCTCGCGGCATCCCAGATTCGCGCCGTGTGATCGCTGTGCGCTGAAACGATCCGGGTGCCATCTCTCGAAAATTCCGCTGACCAAGCTTCCCGTGGAGAATTGATCAGAACAATAGCGCCATTGTCAGCGCGGGTGGGCCATAATCTGACCGACCCGTCCCAACTTGCCGTCACGATTTGATCGCCGGATGGAGAGAACTGAATGGATCGTACGCTATCTGAGTGGTCGGATAGGTATCGCACCCGTGACCAGGATTGCGTATCCCAGATCATCACTTGCCCGGCTGTGTCTCCGGTCGCCAAGCGTGATCCGTCGGGTGAAAAATCAGCGGTGGTAACGCGTGTAGCATGCGCGTCGAGCGTCGTGACGAGGGCGCCTGTGTCACGCATCCATATTCTTGCCGTCTGATCGTCACTTGTGGTTACGATCAATCTTCCATCTGGAGAAAAGGCTGCACTATAAATTGCGCCTGCATGCGTTAGCGGCGGCAACGGTCCGCCTGAGTCGAACAGAGTTGCGCTAAGTGCAGATTGATAGAGTCGAGCGTTCTTGGGGGAAAGTTGCATTCCGGCCAGGGCATATCTGGCGGCGCTCATAGTGTCATTTTCTGCCAGTTTCTGCCAGGCGCGCTCCGCGAAGAAAGCGGCCAGATTGTCATGCGCTTCGCGCGCATTGGCGCGCGCTTGAATGCCTAATACCACCGCGATCGTCGCGAGACAGGCGAAGACGGCGGTCAGCCCTGCCATGCCCCCGATCAACCATCTTTGCCGCTGCGCCGCGCGGCGTCGATCGCGCTGCCACAGGGCGTCGAAATCAATGTCCAAAAGTCCAGCAGCGAGTCGGGCGCTGGCCCGCTGAGCTCCATCCTTGCGAATGTCGAGTCCGAGCGGTTCGATCGGCATGCTGTTTTCGTCAGCATCTGGGACGCGGCGTTTAAAGGTCGCGGGGAAACACTCTTCAGCCGGGTCCTCCGCATTCGGAACACCATCAATGATGAAGGCAAAGATCTTGCCGTCTGGCCGTAGAGACCTGAAGCTTTCAATCTCTGCATTGACCCATTTGGATTGTGCGGATCGCGGCGAGCAGATGACGATCAGGCTATCAGAGTCGGCGATCGATTTCTCAACCACAGATGCAATATTCGGCGCGGCGGGCATTTCCTCTTCGTCCCTGAAGAAGCGGCCCAGCGCGACTGGTCCATCTGTACCTTCGATGATCCCGGCCGGGATGCGATAGGCCTCCAACCAGCGATGTAGGCGCTTGCCCCATTTAGCGTCCTGCTGCGAATAGCTGATAAACGCGCGATACGTTTTGTCTGTTGGCTGCATCATCCCCGCTCGCGCTCTCTCCGCGCTGGTAAGGCACATCAGCGCGACGTCCAAGTCAATACTGACGCCCTCCGGGCCTTCAGCCCTCACAAACCGCGCACGTCCCTGTGATGAGCAGTGATTGGCGTGTGCGCAAAGCGTTTCCTAAGTAGCGGTCAAGCCAAAACCGGCCGAACACAAAACATACGAAGGAATGAACCATGCTCCGTCTCTCTCCCCTTGCCGCCGCGCTCGCCATCAGCCTGACCGGCATCGCTGCCTGCGCCCCAGCCGCATTGGCTGAAACCGCGACTGCCTCTGTTACGGTTGCCGCTGAACTGCCCTCTGGCACGTTCGTGAAGAAGAAAAAGAAACTGAAAGGCGCATGGGAAGTCGTTCAGCGCGGTGACAAGACCTTTATTGTGTTTGGCGAGGATTTCCGCGCGGCCAATGGCCCTGACCTGAAAATCTTCCTGTCACCACAAACCGTGGCCGATGTGACCGGCAAGACCGCCGTCAATGGCGCCATCAATATTGGCGAGCTGAAAGCCACCAAAGGCACGCAGGAATATGAAGTTCCAGCGGGCATCAATCTTGATGATTTCAACAGCGTCCTGGTGCACTGCGAAGCCTATTCCGTCCTGTGGGGCGGCGGCGACCTGTAAGCTCCGAAACTCTCACACGATCCAGAAGACCCGGTGCTGAAAAGTACCGGGTTTTTTTACATGCGAGAATTTCTCATACGTGCCCCCACAAACAGCGGGTGGTTATGTCCGACAAAAGGCGATACTGCCCCGGCATGAGTTCCACACTTCGTCTCGGATTTCTTTGTTGTCTCGGCTGCTACACGATATGGGGCTGCCTGCCGCTCTATTTTCGGGCGTTGGACCATATCCGGCCGGAAGAAATGCTGGCGCACCGGATCCTCTGGAGCGTGCCGACCGGATTGATCCTGATCGTGATTGCGCGTAACTGGCAGCAATTGCGCGCCGCACTGACCCTGCAGCATGTCCTTTGGTTGACCGTGTCTGCCGCTTTGATCGGGGTGAACTGGCTGGTCTATATCTGGGCCGTGGGCCAGGAACGCGTCATGGAAGCGAGCCTTGGCTATTATATCAATCCCCTGATCAATGTCCTGATCGGCGCCGTCTTTTTCACAGAACGTCTGCGTCCAGCGCAATGGGTCTCTGTGGCGCTGGCAACGATCGGTGTGGCAGTGATGACCAGCGCGCTCGGTTATCTGCCCTGGGTCGCACTGGTCCTGTGCATGACCTTCGCGTTCTATTCGGTTATCCGCAAACAGGTGCAAGTCGACAGTCGTGCCGGGTTTGTCGTCGAAGCCGCCTTGTTGGCGCCGCTGGCGCTGATCTGGCTCGGTTGGTTTGTCGGCCAGCCTGGCGGGCGCTGGATGGGGGAAGGCGGCTGGGACATTCCGATGCTGATCGCGGCCGGTCCAATCACGGCGGTCCCGCTGATCCTGTTTGCCATCGCCGCCAAGCGCTTGCGATTTTCGACCATAGGCATGATGCAATATATTGGGCCGACCCTGCAATTTCTGATCTCGGTCCTGGTCTTTCGGGAAGTCTTCGGACTGGTCCACGCCATTGCTTTCGGCTTTATCTGGACGGCGCTGATCGTATTTACGGTGGACAGTTTGATGGGCGAAGCCAAGGCGCGGCGTCTGGCGCGTGCCGCCGGCTCGGTCCGCTAAAAAGAAACCCGGCACAAGGCCGGGCAAAGGATAATCATAATAGGAGAGATTTGGAGCTTCCAAACTCGACATCTACGGAGCAATCGCCGTGCCAGATTCGAGTCCCGCTTTGAGATTCAATTCGAGATTGCGTTACAAACAACCGTAAAGGGAATTTACCAGGCGCGTCGCACGCGGATCCGCCTGCAGGCTGTTGGATTGGCGATTCATCACGTAGGCCGCGCTCATTTTACGGTCTGGATCGCCCAGCGCCAACGAGCCACCCCAGCCAGAATGGCACAATGTGTCCGGGTTCGGGCCATACAGGCCGAGATTGTTCCGCATCACGCCGGCGGCGAATTCGGTAATGTAAGGAAGCACCAGGTCCTGTCCCTTGACCCGGCTTTGGGTCAGCGCCTCGAACGCGGCCTCTGAAATGACGCGTTGCCCATTCAGTTCGCCGTCATGCGCATAGATACCATAAAGTTCGGCCACCGCATTGGCCGTGCCAATGCCATTGGCAGACGGGATTTCAATCTCCCGCCAGATGGCACCGCCGCGATCCGGTGCCGCCCATTTGGTCAGGAAGGCCGCTTCTGTCGCTTCGTTCAGCTCGCCAAGATCCGGTAGGGCACGTGGGCGCATGATTTCGGCGACGCGGTCATGATCGCTGGCGGGTGTGCCAATCTGGAAGTCGACGGCGGCGGGTCCCGCAATATCCTCGCGCAAGATCGTCCCGAGCGTGCGGCCATCGATCCGTTTGACCACTTCGCCAATCAGGTAGCCCCAGCTGAGCGGGTGATAGCCATGCGCTGAGCCCAGCGGCCAAAGCGGCGTGAGAGACGCAAGCGCTGCCGCACAGGCGTCCGGGTCAAGCCACAGGGCCGGGTCGACTGGTTCAACAAAGCCCGGCAGGCCCGCCTGATGCGACACCATTTGCGCCAGCGTGACCGGGTCTTTGCCATTCGCGGCAAATTCCGGCCAGACGTCTGCGACGGGGGTTTCATAACCGGCCGGCAGCGCATCAATGATGCTCGCCAGGACCAAAGCTGCAATCGGCTTGGTCGTCGAATAGACGGGCACGATCGTGCGCTCATCCCACAGCTTTTCCTTGCGCCGATCCGCATA
>JBCCCT010000152.1:0-8152 GCA_039033355.1 Pseudomonadota bacterium
ACCGTTCATGCCGCATCTGGCCGAAGAGTGCTGGAACATGATTGGCGGTGAGGGCCTGTGTTCAGCAGCGGCCTGGCCGGAAGTCGATCAGAGCCTGCTCGTCGAAGACAGCGTGACCATGCCGATCCAGGTCAATGGCAAGCGCCGGGCTGAAATCTCGGTCGCCAAGACGGCCAGCAAGGATGACATAGAAGCCACAGCTTTGGCTGAACCCGGCGTGCAGAACTTCATCGCTGACAAAACCATCAAGAAAGTGATTGTGGTTCCCGGGCGGATCGTGAATATCGTCATATGATGAAACAGATCGCGATTGCCCTTCTGGCTCTGACCCTGACGGCGTGCGGGTTTACGCCGCTTTATGCGGGCGGCGCTGCGAGCGGGAATATCAATGTCGAGACGATTGAAGGCCGCGCGGGTCACGCCCTGCGCAAGGCCTTGTTGCAGGAACTCGCCCCGGGTCTACCCGGTCTGGATAGTCCAGCCAGTCTGAACATTGTCTTGGACGAATCGATTGGCCGCCTCGCCCTGCGACCTGACGAGTCGGCGACGCGGACGGACATTATTGTCAGTGCCGACTATGTGCTTGCCTTTGAAGGCAACGCGATTTCCGGCACCAGCGCGGCAGAGACCAGCTTCCTCGTGCCGGATGCGCCATTCTCCGACATTGCCGCACAGATCGATGCGACGGACCGGGCGATGAATGTGCTGGCCCGCCGGATCGCTGATGATTTGCGCATCCAGATGGCCAATGCCGAATGAAGTTCCAGGGCAATAGCGCGCAACGATTTGCCAAAAAGCCTGACCCTACCTGCCTGTTTGCGCTGATCTTTGGCGAGGATGAAGGCGTCGTGGCGGACCAGGCCTCGCACCTGATCAAAGCCTGGGAAAAGGCCGCGCCGAGCACCGTCCTGACCCTCGACGAAGATGACGTGAAGCGCGAACCGAGCAAACTGTTCGATGCCCTGGAAGCGGTGTCCCTGCTCGGTGATGGCACGATTATTCGCATTCGCACCAAGGGCGAGAAACTGTTCGCCATTCTCAAGGACGTGCTCGCCTTGCCGACGGAACGCGTCGCCGCAAAGCTGGTCGTTCAGAATGGCTCGCTGCACACGCGATCGAAAATGCGCACAGCCTTCGAGGCAGCGCCAAATGCGGCTGCGCTGCATCTGTTCTCGGATTCAGCGGCCGATATGTCCGATCTGGTGCGTGATTTTTTGCAATCGCGCGGGGTTGAGATTGAGACGGATGCCTTGTCGACCTTTGTCGGCGGCCTGCCCGGGCATCGCAGCCTGGCCAATGCCGAAATGGAAAAGCTGGCCGTCTACGCGCACAATCTGGGCCGCCCGGTCAGCACAGAGGACGTCCGCTCGCTATGCGAGACGAATGCCGATGAGAGCGCCCGCAATGCTGTGCTGATGGCGTTGAACGGGGATGTTGAGCGGGCGCAGGCTGAAATGGACCGGGTGGTCGATACTGGCCTGTCGCCGATCAGCTTTGTCCGTCTGTTCGAGATGGAGGCCAGCCGCATGCTGGAGGCGCAGGCGCTGCAAGGCGAAAGCGGGGCTGGCAATGTCGGCATGAAACTCAAGCCACCGGTCTGGAAATCAGACTGGCCCGCCTTTCAGGCGCGATTGAAGAAATGGCCGACCCCGCGCCTGACACGGCTGGTCGAGCGGTTGCATGATCTGGAATTGATGGCGAAATCGCCGGGTGGCGCTGGCCTGGCAGAACCGGCGACTCGGGAGCTCTTTATCACGCTCTACAAAGCGGCTGCCTCGGTCCGCTGATCCGGACAGATGGGGCCGTTCACGAATGAATGACTGGAAGTTTCTGATCAGCTTTGCGATGGAGAAGGAGGAGGCTGACACGTATGCTATCGTCTAAACCGCTTTTCCTTGTGATTGTTCTGGCACAGTTTTTTGTGCCTCTGCTGCCGCAGCTCGGGTTTGGAATCAGCATCGGGGACCGCGCCATTGCTGATGGCATTCCGCCAGAACTGCCCACCGGCGTGTTTTTCTCGATCTGGGGGATAATCTTTCTCGGCCTGGTCCTGACCGCAGCGTTGCACATACGCACAGAAAGCCATGCCAGCCGACGGATTGCGCCGCCCTTGATGCTCGCCGCTCTTGGCAATCTGATCTGGATGCTCAGCGCGCAGAGTCTGGGCCTGGACTGGCTCGACTTCCTGCTTTTGCTTCCGATTGCCTTCTTCACCTGGGAAGCTGCTTACCGTCTGGATCAGACGCAGAGTTTTGACGGCACGCCGCGCAGTATTTTGCATGGGCTCACAGTCGGTCTGTTTGCCGGCTGGCTGACCGTGGCGATCTCGATCAGTGTGCCGGATGTCGCGCGCTGGCTGCTGGGGCGCGCGCCCAGCGACCATGTCTGGCAATCGCTGTGGCTGACGCTGATCCCGGCCTCGGTTCTGGCCTATGTCTTTGCCAATTATGTCAGCCGAAATGGCTGGTACTTTGTCGCCCTGGCCTGGGGTCTGTTCGGGATTGTGGTGAACAATTGGACGCGGCTGGGCACGCATGCGCTGGCCATCGCCGCGGCGATTATCGGGCTCTATATCTTGCTTCGACGTATGCGGTTCGGCGCGCGCGGAAGTTATCCCGCCAAATCCTGAGACCGCTGGTTCAGCGCTTCAATGAGGCTCGTTTCAATCGCCCCGGTCGTGGCCAGGCCATTATCGGATTGAAACGCGCGGATCGCTGTCCGCGTGCCAGCGCCCGCCATGCCGTCCGCTGGCCCGGCCTCATAACCAAGCCCGTTCAGGACAGTTTGTACGGCCTGTACCTGGTCCCGGCTCGGGCCATCCCAGGCCTGGTTGCCAAATGTGCCATTGGCCGCTGCGTTCGGAGTGGAAACGGACCAGCTTGAGGCACGCCGCTGCGCCTGTTGGGCCTGTTCCAGCGGCAGGGCTTCACGTAGCGTGGTGACATTGCCAGGCGCGCTGGCATCGCCGCTCGCCGCCGCGATTTCATACCAGTAAAGCGCTTCGACCTGGCTCGGTGAGATGCCGAGCCCGTTTTCATACAGGACAGCAAGGTTGAACTGGCTGTCGACAACGCCGTAATCCGCGGCTTTGCGGAACCATTCGGCGGCCGCAGCATAGGATTGTGCGCCACCTTCGCCATCCGCAAAGAACACGGCCAGGTCATGCATGGCATTAATGTTGCCACCATTGGCGGCGCGCTCGGTCCAGGCGCGGGCCTCGGTGAAATCGCGCGGCACACCAATGCCGCGTTCATGAAGCTTCGCCAGGCGATATTGCGCCGCTGGCAGGCCTTGTTGTGCAGCAGCACTTATCAGTTCGGACGCAGCCGCGTAATCCTGTGCTTCCAGTCGCTCAACGCCAAGCTGATACTGGGCGACGGCGTCGCCATTCAGGGCAGCCTGTTGGATGGTCAAGGAGTCCGGGATCACCGGCAGATTTACCACTGGCGCGGCCGGGGCAACCGTCGGGGCAGGGTCAACCGTCTCGGTCTCCACAGTTCCGGCAACGCTGCCTTCTTCCTCGAACAGGGTTTCATCGAGCGAGGCGACCTCGGCCTCGGTAAACTCGATGCCGGTCAGGCTGGGCTCATCATCCGCGGATGGCGCCTGAACGCCGATTTCAGCCAGGCTGGTTTTGGTTTCGATGCTGGGCGCATTGGCATCCGTGAACGGGATTTTGCCGCGCAGAGCAACCCAGGCGCCGGCACCGGCGGCTGAGAGCGCGAGCACAGAAGCCGCAGCAATGATCGGGAATTTCGCACCGCGCGACGACTTGGGTGTGGTCGAAGCGGCGGAACGGCGGCCCCGGCGGGCCTTGGCCTCTTTCGGATCTGTCGCCGCCGCAATCGCCGCGTTGCGGGCGCGGCTGAGATAATCAGCAGCAGAGTCTTCTGTGGCGTCCGGGGTCGCCGGGTCATCCGCCGTCGGATCGAACTCCGCGTCCGCTTCTGCGGCTTCAGCCGCCAGATCTTCAGTATTATGCGCCAGGTCGACATCATCCAGCGTTGGCAGCAATTCCGGCATCTCGTCTGCGTCATCTTCCTCAGATGAGAAAATGTCGGAATCGCGCGCTTCATGTTGCGACTCTTCCCAACTGCCGAGTTCGGCGAGCGGGTCTTCCTGGCTGGGCTCGTCTTCTACTTGCGCAGGCTCAACCGGCGAGTCTTCCGGCTCGTCCGCCAGCAGGAAATCGTCCGTGCTGGTGTCCTCATCAATCGCTTCAGTCTCTTCATGAGCGATGGCAGTGTCTGCGATGTCCCAGGTTTCTTCGATGGTTTCAGCTTCGGAGGCTGCGGGGTGGACCGGGTCGGCCGGTTCATCGTCAAAGTCCGGCAAGCCGGCCATGAAATCATCTTCCGCGCTGTCCGGTTCGATCGTCTCTGGCTGATAGGTCTCAGCTTCTGCGGCTTGCTCGACGGCATCGAAGGCTTCGGTCTCGATAGCGGTTGAGGCATCCTCCTCGACGGCATCCTGGTAAACCGTCGCTTCCTCCGGCTCAGACTCAGGCTCTGGCGCCGGTTGCATTTCGATTGGCGAGGCGTCGACCTTAAGTGTCGGCATGACGGGCAGGGCTTCGGTACTGGCGGGCTCTGCCAGCGGCGGCGCATTGAAATCTTCAAGGGCTTCAAGCCGCGAGGCGAGCGAAACAATGGCGCGCTGGACCGGAGAGACGGCCGTGGCTGTCTGGCTCTGCATATCCGCAAGACGGCTGGAAATATTCGATAGCGCGTCGGACAGGCGGGCTTCCTGTCGGGACTCCGAGCCGGCGACTTTCTCGACCAGCTTACGCTGACTCTGTTCCTGCCGGGCCTGGACATGTTTGATCGCGGTGGCGACTTGCTGGCCAACTTGTTCAATCGCCCCGGCGCTACGGCGTTCGCTATCCGCGATGCGCTGCGCAAATGAGTCGGTCAGGCCATCAACCTGGTTGCCGACTTTCTCGATGGCTTCAGCATTGCGCTGTTCGCCGTCCGCGACGCGCTGGTGCAGGCTTTCAGACAGGCCAACGACCTGTTCGCCAACCTTTTCGATCGCGGCGGCGCTGCGGGTTTCGCTTTCTTCAACGTGGCGCACCAGCGTGTCAGACAGGTGATTGAGTTGCTGGTCGACACTTTCCAGTCGCGCCCCGGCTTCGGCCGATTCCAGATTATTGACCCGGGTTTCGAGGGCGCCCATCAGGTCCGGATTGTTGCCGGCGACGGCGCGTTCGATTTCATCCGCCAGGTGACGTCTTGATGCTTCGACGCTGACACGCAGGTCATTCGCGAGGGAGTCAAAGCGTTGTTCGAGTTCCTGGCGTAGCGCATTGGCCCTTTCCGGGCTGGCCAGTTCGGCAATGTGATGGATGCGCTGGTCAAGATTGGCGAACGTGCCTTCCAGCGCCTTGAGGGCTGTATCCGTGGTCTGTTCAGCGCGGTTCAGACGTTCCTGAATGCGCAGCATGGTGCCTTCCATGGATTGCAGAGCGCCAGAGACATCGCCTTCAACCGCTTGCATGCGGCCATCGACTTCATCAACCTTGGCGAGTTTGGTGGCGACCGAGGATTCCATGGTCGATACGCGTTCTGACAGATGGCGTGATGTGCCTTCTGCCCGCAGCTCGGCCTGCTCAACGGCTTTTTCGACGCGCTGCGCGGCTTCGGCCAGAGTCGATTCGACTTTCAACTCCATGCCTTCGACGCGGTCATTAATCTCGGTGAAGCCGGCTTCGACCCGGCCTTTCATGGCGGCAGACTCGTCCTGGTTCAGGCGGCCTTCTTCATAGACGTGAGAGGCCAGCTTGCCGAGCGCATCCTCGAGCGATTTCATGGCCTCGAGACTGCGTTTGCCGCTTTCATCATTTTCCAGCACGCCGACTTTGTCATGCATCATTTCATGCGTTTCGCGCAGTTCGTCGATCATGCGCTCAACTTCCGCGGTCATCGCGGCGGTCGAGTTTTCCGTCGATTCCAGTCGTGTCAGGAGACCGAGCACAGATTGGTCGATTCCCGTAATCGCCAGAGTTGAGCGCGCTTCGACGGCTTCAATACGCTGGGCCAGACCGTCCAGTGCGGTGGCCCGCATCGGATCGCCGAAGGAAGGGTCGGAATAAACGTGAGGTTGAATAGGCTCCGGGCGTCGCGACATGTCGCGCGGTCCGGCTTCGCTATGACCTTCCAGCAGCAGATTATTAATGTAATCGCCGAGTGTAATGCCTTTGAGGCGGGCCTTTTCCTTGGCGATCGCGCGGGCACGATCGTCTACCCCTTTTACACTCCAGGACCCGTATTGGCTCATGCCCGGCACTCCGACTTCGGGCGCACTGATTCGGAAAAGCGCGCCGATTTACCCATTTCTAGTAGTGAAATGGAGCCAGTGGCCTTAATTCCGGGTTAAAAAGGTAAACAGATCACCGCAATTTCGAAAGCTTTGTTCATATCCTCGGAATATGTAAGCAACAGGGTGACGTTGACGTTCGCGTAAAGACAAGGCATAGTTGCACACATGCCTGATACCGTACCTTCACTTTCTATCGCTGACTCCCGCACCTATTCGATCTCTGAATTGGCCCGCGAGTTTGGAATCACCCCCCGCGCCCTGCGTTTCTATGAAGACAAGGATATGCTCCACCCGGCTCGGGATGGCATGACCCGCGTCTATTCGCATCGCGATCGCGGCCGCGTTAAGATCATTGTGCGTCTGAAGCGGCTGGGTCTGCCTTTGGCGGACATTCGCGAAATCCTCGACCTGTATGGGCTCGAAGATGGCCAGCGTGCGCAAATGCGCATGATGAAGGTCAAATTCGAAAACCAGGTCAAAGAGCTGGAAAGCCAGCGCGAAGACATTGAAATGGCCTTGCAGGAATTGCATCGCGGCATGGAATGGCTGGAAGGCCAGCTTGAAAATGTCGGCCCTGGCCCGGCCGAAGCCGAAAATCTGAAAGCCTATGATGCCGTTGCCCGCCGCCAGCTGGATGACGCGTGAATAAATACAGTTCGACCCGTGAGAGTTGAATGACCTTTCCAAACCGTGACGCTAGAGCAAGCGTCGCGGTTTAATAAATATGACTGAGGGAAAACCAGATGCCACGCTATGATGCACCTGTTCGCGACATGCAATTCATCCTGCATGATGTTCTATCGATCCAGAATTATTCCAACCTGCCCGGCTTTGAAGATGCGACGCCGGACCTGGTCGATGCGATCCTGGAAGAATCCGGCAAGTTCGCCAAGGAAGTGCTGTTTCCGCTGAACAAGGTCGGCGATGTCCAGGGCTGTGTCCGCAATGCGGATGCCAGCGTGAAGACGCCGGACGGATTCAAGGAAGCCTATGCGCAAATGGTCGAGAATGGCTGGCTGCTGCTCGGCAAGTCGCCAGACATGGGCGGCCAGGGCCTGCCTTATGTCGTTAACATGGCGGCGAATGAGATGAACTCGTCGGCGAACATGGCCTTTGCCATGTATCCCGGCCTGACCTCAGGCGCGTTTGAAGCTCTGATGGCGGGCGGCTCTGAAGAGCAGAAAGCCATGTACGGACCGAACATGGCGTCCGGCAAATGGGCCGGCACAATGAACCTGACCGAGCCGCAATGCGGAACCGATCTCGGCCTGATTAAGACCAAGGCCGTGCCGCAGGAAGATGGCTCCTACAAAATCACCGGTCAGAAAATCTGGATCTCAGGTGGCGAGCAGGACCTGACAGAGAATATTATCCACCTGGTACTGGCCCGGATCGAGGGTGCGCCAGAAGGGATTAAGGGGATCTCCCTGTTCGTGGTGCCGAAACATATCGTCAATGAAGACGGCACCCCGGGTGAGCGCAATGCCTGCTCATGTGGCGGTCTGGAAGAGAAAATGGGCATTCACGGCAATGCCACTTGCGTCATGAATTATGATGGCGCGACCGGCTGGTTGGTCGGTGAAGAGCATAAAGGCATGCGCACCATGTTCGTGATGATGAACGAAGCGCGCCTCGGCGTCGGCATGCAAGGCCTGGCGCAAGCCGAAATCGCCTATCAGAATGCCGTCGACTTTGCCAATGACCGGGTGCAAGGCCGCTCCTTGACGGGTGTCCAGGCGCCGGACAAACCGGCGGATCCGGTGATTGTCCATCCGGATGTCCGCCGCATGCTGATGGATCAAAGAGCGTTCATTGAAGGCGCGCGTGCGTTTAC
>JBCCCT010000153.1:0-8147 GCA_039033355.1 Pseudomonadota bacterium
CGATGAATTGCGCCGGATCGGCGTTTCGGATGAATGGGTGCATGAGATTGCGCGCAAGAAAGCGCTCTTCGATCAGGACGAAATGTGTCAGCGCTGCCTGACCGAGCCGGATGTCGTGAAGGCGGAACTGTTAGAGGCTGCCCGCGAATATCTCGGCCCTGACTTTGACATAGATACGCATTTCACGCCGAAATATCGGCCCTGGCAGCAGCGCCTGGCCTTTATTCCGGATGGCGACCTGTTCCAGGGAATCGCCAGCGGCGCCGCCAGCGTTGTGACGGATGAGATTGAGCGCTTCACGGCCAACGGCCTGCTCCTCAAGTCCGGCCAGCATCTGGATGCTGACGTGATCATCACGGCAACCGGGTTCAACCTGTCCGTCCTGGGCGGCATCCCGTTCGAGGTGGATGGCGCGCCGGTCGATTTCAGTCAGACCGTCACCTATCGCGGGATGATGTTTACAGACGTGCCCAACATGGTCTGGGTGTTCGGCTATTTCCGTGCCAGCTGGACGCTGCGCGTCGATCTGGTCGCGGACTTTGTCTGCCGCCTGCTCAAGCATATGGACGCGACGGGCATGGACGACGTGCGGGTCGCGCTGAGAGCGCAGGATCAGGACATGGACCTGCTGCCCTGGATGGACGCCGACAATTTCAATCCCGGCTATCTCATGCGGTCCATACATTTGATGCCTAAGCGCGGCGACGACCCGATCTGGCAGCATACGCAGGATTATTGGCAAGAGCGCGAAGACCTGCCCGCCATAGCGCTGGATGCTGAAGAGTTTGTCTATGCGCGGCGCGACGCCGCTGAATCACCCCGCCCAGACGTCGAGCACGTAACGGCCGCTTGAGGCGAACTCGTCCATCCAGGCTTCGGCTTCGCCAAAGCTGACATCGGATTGCTCAGCATAGATCTTGGTCAGCGTGCGCCTGACATCCGGTTCCATACTGGCGCCGTCGCCGCAGACATAGACCACGGCGCCGCGCTGGATCAGGTCCCAGACCTGGGCCTGTTGCTGGCGCAGGACATCCTGGACATAGACCCGCTCTTTCTGGGCGCGGGAAAAGGCGGTGTGCAGCGCGATCAGGCCGTCTGACTCGGCCGCTTTCAATTCGTCTTCATAGATGAAGTCCTGGTCCGGATGCCGGCAGCCAAAGAACAGCATGGCATCGCCCAGGGCAGTGCCGTCCGATTGCATCGCCCGGCGGGCCTGAATGAATCCGCGAAACGGCGCGAGGCCGGTCCCTGGACCGATCATGATCAGCGGTACGGAAGGATCCTCCGGCAGCCGGAAGGGGGAGCTTGGCGGCTGCACCACAGCCTGGACGATGTCGCCTTCTGAAAGGCGGGACAGATGCGTCGAACAGATACCCCGATAAGTGCCATTGCCGGATCTTGCCGGGCCTTCGACCCGGCCGACGGTGATCGAGCAGCGATCCGCCTGCGCCGCCATGGACGAGGAGATGGAATAATAGCGCGGCGTCAGCCATGGGATCAGCTCCAGGAAGACCGCGAAGGGAAGCTCACAGGCTGGAAACTCTTCCAGGATGTCCAGCACCGATTTGCGCTTGGCCTGAACGTCACGCCGATACAGATCGACGCCATCCTTTTCCGGTGCGGCCAGCGCCTCCAGTTTCGGTTTGCTGTTCGGGCAATGCGTATGGGTGGCCAGAATGCCAATATCCTTGCGCGTCGCAACGGCCTGCAATTCACCATAGCGTTCGGCCAGTCGCCGAACCGAGAACGTGCTGCCACTTGGAAACGGCCCACGCATCTGGCTGCGGGATTCAACGCGGATATAGGCATCGGCATCAATGCCGATCCGTTTCAGGCAGCGGTCCACCAGTTCTGGCGGATTGATGGGAACTACGCAGAGATGATCACCCGGCTGGTATTCGACCCCATCCGGCAATTCGATTTCGATGTGCCGGGTCGAGCGAACTTCCTGGCTGTCCTTGACCGGCGTTTGCAGCTCGCGGTTTTCCAGCACGCGCATGTCAATCGCGCCCGCCTGATTGGCGACGGGATTGGCCGTGATGCTCTCGGCGATCTCGACCTTGTAGAGTGGCTCAGCCGCGACCGGGCTGGTGAAATCAACGCCAATGTCCAGCGCCTCGCCCAGCGTCGGCCAGACGCTTTCCAGCCAGGTCTGGAACTGGCCGTCCAGATCGTCTCGCGCATCTCCTTCTGCCCGATCGGCCAGGCGAGTGGCGCCGAGGGTCTGCAGCCGGTCATCGATCTGGCGCGGCACCGTCTGGAACGTGGCGGCCCAATCCCGGCTGCCACAGCCAAAGACCATATAAGAGACGTCTTCAACATCCTTCGCCGTCGCAGAGTCGAGCCAGTCTAGAAACTTGACCGCATTGTTTGGCGGCGCGCCATTATAGGAGGCGCTGAGCAGGATCACCGCGCCTTCGGTCGGCAGCTTGCCGACATAATCATCCAGCCCGCCCATGGTGACCGAGAAGCCATTCACCTCTGCCATTTGAGCGACTTCGCGGGCGAGCCCTTCCGTGGTGCCGAGATTGGAGCCATACAGGACGCAGAGCGGCGTATCATGCTTTGGACGGCGCGCCCGATCGGCTGTGTCTTCCGCCGGGGCCGCCGCGGCCGACGCGCCCGTGCCGCGGACAATGTCTTCCCGCACGCGTACCTTGATGCGGAAATCATCCGGTTTGAGCGACAGGGTTTCCTTGATCTTCAGCTGATAGTCCGTGTGGTCATAAAGATGGAAGCGCTGCAGCAGCATGCCCATCACCATAACGGCTTCCTGCATCGCGAACTGACGACCGATACAGGCGCGTTGGCCATTTCCGAACGGTTTATAGCCGGCGGGATGACGATTGGCTTCCGCATCACCCATGAAATTTTCGGGATTGAAGGCTTCCGGGTCATCGCCCCAGACGGTTTTATCCCGATGCAGGGACAGGCCGAGAATGCTGATAAATGTGCCTTTCGGCAGATGATATTTGCCGCCGACCATTTCATCCTCGAAGGGCGCAACACTGAAGGCCGGGGCGGTCGGCCAGAGGCGCAAGGCTTCGAGCAGCACGGCGCGAATATATTTGAGCTGGCCAATCTGCGCCATGGTTGGCGGGATCGAGACATCGCG
The DNA here is from genome assembly GCA_039033355.1 of Pseudomonadota bacterium. Taxonomy (GTDB): domain Bacteria; phylum Pseudomonadota; class Alphaproteobacteria; order Caulobacterales; family Hyphomonadaceae; genus Henriciella. Next base: position 3,116 of record JBCCCT010000153.1, read on the forward strand.
GCCCAGCACCTCATTGGCTTCCTGATAAGCACGTTTCAGAACGTCCGGGTTCTTGAGCAGATAGTAGAGCGCAAAGGACAGCATACCCGATGTGGTCTCGTGGCCCGCGATCAGGAATGTGTTGATCTGGTATCGAATGTTCTCATCCGACAGGCCTTCGCCCGAGATCGGATCCTTGCCGGCCAGCATGAAGTTCAGGAGGTCGTTCTGGTCGCCGCCGGTCTTGCGCCGTTCGCGAATGATATCGTCGACCAGCGTGTTCATATAGTCGACATCCGTGTCGAGCTGTTTCAGCCGGCCGCGCAGGAAGAAGTCTTCCAGCGGCAAGCCGCGCTGCATCATGGCAATCTCGAGCGTGCGCGTCAGCGCGTCGATAAAGGGATGAAAGTCGTCATTGTAGAAAGAGTTGAAGCGGTAATCGAACCCGCACAGACCAATCGTGTCCAGGGTCAGGCCGATCATGTCGCGCGGCACATCCACCTCATCATCCGTATTCAGCCGTTCCCATTTCAGCATCAGCTGTTCGGCTATGTCGATCATCATGGGCAGATAATCGTGCATCGATTTCTGGCTGAAGGTCGGCATCAGAATATTATGCGCCTTGCCCCAGTTCGGGGCCTTGGTGTCGCCGGTGAACAGGCCGTCGCCGCCAATCACGCGCAGGCGGCGCAAGGGGCCACGCACGCTCTTGTCGAACCGCTTTTCGTCGCAGAGCTCTTCAACCAGATCAGCGCCGGACACGAACACGATCGGCGTGCCCATCATGTCGAGCCAGAAAATCGGGCCTTGTTCATCGGCCAGCTGTTTCAGGCTTTGCAGGGGGGCAGAGGCGTCCACCGACAGGACATTGCCGACAATCGGCTTGCTGGCAGGTTTTGGAATCGGTGCCAGTTTGTTTGACTCAGCCATATGCTCCCCTTGGTGTTTTTTTGAAACGGTAGTCGCGATCCGGATCGCTCGCAACTGTCTGCAACTGTAATGAGAGTGGGGCGGCTTCCCCATCCCGGCCGGATGTCCTAGATCCAGGACATGACAGATGAGAATGCGGACTATCAGAAAGCCCGGACGGGTCAGCCTCTGGCGCTCGAGAAACGGGGCGAAATGGGCGATGGGCGGCGGTTCTCACCGTCGATTGGACGCAACAAGGACGTCGTGCGCGACGCGTTCCTGCAACATATGCCGGGCGCAGGCCGGGTCCTCGAGATCGCCTCGGGCACGGGCGAGCATGGCGTGCATCTCACCGCCGTCGCGCTGTCACTGGAATGGACTTATTCCGACATCGACGCGGACAGCCAGGCCAGCCAGATGGCCTGGCGGCAGCATGTCGGACATGCCCGGCTATACGGCCCGTTGACCATAGACACGACCCAAGCCGATTGGGGGGAGGCAGAGGACGGGTCCTGGCAAGGCATGTTCTGCGCCAATATGATCCATATCGCGCCCTTTGAAGCGGCGATTGGATTGATCAACGGGGCCGGGCGCTTGCTGGCCTCAAAGGGACGGATCATGCTCTATGGTCCATTCGCCCGGTCGGGTGAGATCGCGCCGTCCAATGCGCGATTCAGCGCCGACCTGAAGCGGCGCGATCCAAGCTGGGGCGTGCGCGATCTTGATCTGGATCTTGTTCCGCTGGCGGAAGGTGCCGGACTGCGCCTCGCCGCGGTCGAGCCGATGCCGGCCAACAATCTGAGCGTCGTGTTCGAAAAGGCCTAGTTCGGCTTTTTGTCCTTCTCACCGAGATTGAGAATATCGGCCCGCGCCTGGTTGAGGATGCTGACAATCTCCTCATAGTCGGACGTATCCGGCCAGGCCTGGGTGACGGTCTTGAACAGGGTGTGGCGCAGCCTTTGACTGGCCGCGCGGACGTCACTCGGGTCAAGTTGCGACTCCGGATGGGCGAGCGCTTCGAGTCGATCCTCGATCTTGAGCAGCGTCTCGGCGTTCTCTTCCAGTTCGGCTTCGCCCGCCTCGGTAATGTAGAAGACGCGTTTGCCATCTTCCTTTTTCACTTTGGCAAGGCCCATATCCTGGATCACGGCGAGGGCAGGGTACATCACGCCGGGGCTCGGTTTATAGCTGCCGCCGGTCCGGCTTTCGATTTCTGCGATCAAATCATATCCGTGTCGCGGCTGTTCGGCGATCAGGGACAGGATGAGCAGGCGCAAGTCGCCATGATCGAGCGGGCGACGCCGCCGGGCGCCTGCCGCGCGATGGTGCATCTTGCGATAAGCCGCCGCAGCCTTGCGCATACGATGTCGATAATACATGAAGGGCTCCTGTTTCGATATATCTAAATTATGGTTTCGATATATCGAAATACAAGGGCCAAGCCTGAACTTTCGTGGAAGCGACTGATCCGAAACAGAAAATAGTGTCAGGCAACGGCCTGTGTGTTGGATCCCAGCGCCTGGTGCAGGTCGTCCATCAGGTCAGAGACATCTTCCAGACCGACCGAAATGCGGACCAGGCCTTCGCTGATGCCATGCGCCTCGCGCTCTTCACGCGAATAGGTGGAATGCGTCATGCTGGCCGGATGCTGGATCAGGGTTTCAGCATCACCAAGGCTGACGGCGCGGCGGATCAATTGCAGCCGGTTCATCATCGCAATCCCGGCTGAATACCCACCCTTCAGTTCGAATGCGATCATGCCGCCAAAACCGTCCATTTGTCGGGCCGCGAGTTCATGTTGCGAAAAGCCTGGCAGACCCGGATAGAAGACGGCGCCGACCGCGGCATGCTGATCCAGCATTTCCGCAACACTTTGCGCACTTTCCGCATGTTTCTGCACACGTAGCGCAAGCGTTTTCAAGCCGCGCAGGATCAACATGGCGTTGAATGGGGCGAGGACTGACCCGGTCATATCCTTGACGCCGACCATGCGCACCTCGGCCATGTCGTCGCCGGAACCGATCGCGATGCCGGCCACCAGATCGCCATGGCCGCCAAGATATTTTGTGGCGGAATGGACGACAATATCGGCGCCATGTTCGAGCGGACGCGTCTGCACCGGCGTCGCATAGGTATTGTCGACAACTGTCCGGGCCCCATGCCGCCTGGCGATGGCGCTGATCGCGGCAATGTCGACCAGGCGCATGTTCGGATTGGCCGGCGTTTCGAAATAGACGATCCTGGTCTTGTCCGAGATCGCAGTTTCCAGCGCCAGCGGATTGGTCAGGTCGACATGCGTGACGGTGACGCCAAACCGGCTCAGCCCGTGCTGGAAGAAGGAGAAGGTGCAGCCATACAGCGTCTTGTCCGTGATCAGCTCGTCCCCGGCCTGCAGAAAGCTCCACAGGACAGACGTGATCGCGCCCATGCCAGAGGCCATGGCGACAGCGGCTTCACCGCCTTCCAGAGAGGCCATGCGTCGTTCGAGGAGGTCCGTCGTCGGATTGGAGATGCGCGTATAGATATGGCCTGGCGCTTCGCCCGCGAAGCGCGCGCCGCCTTGCTCGGCGGTTTCGAACGCGAAGGTCGAGGTCAGGTGCAAAGGCGGGGTCAGCGCGCCATCCGCGCTTTGCGGATCATAGCCGTGATGGATGGCCCGGGTCGAAAAGCCTTTTGAACGATCATCATGCATGCTGCGTCTCCTGTGCCATCAGGATACGCTAAAATCGCCCGCAGAGGTTTGCGAAACAGCAAGGTATTTGCTTAAATATTAGCAGAAACTGCCAAGGATGCCGCCATGGATAGCAAAGATCGCCAAATTCTTCAGGAATTGCAGGCCAATGGCCGACTCACCAATCAGGAATTGTCCGAGCGGGTAAACTTGTCGCCCAGTCCGTGTTTGCGGCGTTTACGGTTACTGGAGGAGCAGGGCGTGATTACCGGTTACACGGCGGTGGTCGACCACAAAGCCTGGGGCTTGCCGGTCACGGTGTTCATCCGGATCAAGCTGGAACGCCATGGCGATGACGCGGTACAGGCGTTTGAGCGGGCCATCCTCAACATGCCGAAAGTGATGGATTGCTGGCTGATGACGGGGCGTTCAGACTATCTGCTGAAGGTGATCGCGGCGGACCTGGATGATTATGAGCAATTCGTCCGGCGCGAGCTGCAGCGCGTGCCCGGCATTGCCAGTATTGATACGAGTTTTGCTTATGGCAGCGTCAAGCACGCGCAAGTCTTGCCCGAGGTCTAGTCGGCTTGTTCGGCACGCCACTGGGCGCGGATTTCTTCGGTCCGATTATGGTTGCCATCAGGGCTCCAGCCCGGCGCACTCGCGGCCCGTTTGAGCCAGGTCAGCGGGCGCAAGCCATCAGACCAGCAATCGCGCAACAGACCGGCAAACTCATGATAGGCAACGACAATCGGATTGTAGGAGTTGAGCGGTTTGACGATGCCATAATCGGGTCGGTCGTCCGTCAGTTCAGGGATGAAGGATCCGAACATCTTGTCCCAGATGATGAAGACGCCAGCATAATTCGCATCCAGATAGCGCGGATTGGTGGCGTGATGGACGCGGTGATGGCTCGGCGTGTTGAACACCGCTTCGAACCAACGCGGGCATTTGTCGATCGCTTCGGTATGGATCCAGAATTGATAGACCAGATTGATCCCGCCCGCGAGCCCGATAAAGGCCGGATGAAAGCCGAGCAGGACCAGAGACCATCCAACCACAATGAGGCCGGTAAACGGCCCGAACCAGGGCTGGCGCAGCGCCGTGGGGGCCTTCGTACCGCAACACCGCCCAGGCCCGACGGCAAGGTTGCAATATTTGGGACACCAAAGGGGCCATAATGCTTTTCCAACTGGGTTCTGGGCCTTACACAGCTTACAGCCAGAAAGGAGTCAACGAGGAATGAGTATTCACAGCGCCATCGACGCGTTGATCCCTGTTTTAGGCGATGCCATCACAACCTCCAAGTCCGATTGTGATTTGCATGGGCGCAGCGAAAGCCACTTTGCCGTTATGCGCCCCGATGCGGTTGTCTATCCGCACGACACGCAACAGGTGTCAGACATCGTAAAGATTTGCCATGAACACGGCTGCCCCGTCATTGGGTTCGGGGTCGGTACATCGTTGGAAGCG
>JBCCCT010000154.1:0-8140 GCA_039033355.1 Pseudomonadota bacterium
ACCCATTGCCTCGATGCGCGCGGAGCTCGATGCCCTGCGCAGCGACGCCGGCGATCCGTCCGTTGAGCGTATTGTGCGGGCGCTTGATCATCTGAATGACTTGACGGCCGACTTGTCGAATGCTGGCGCACAATCACCTGACGCCGGCCTGCATGGCGCGGTCGAGCATGAAACCCTGGCAGTTGGCGTCTTGTTGGATACGCTGGACAAGCTCTTGTCCGCCGACGCCAGGCAGAACGGCGTCGCGCTGAACTTCGCGCCATCCAGCGCCATGGTCAGCGGTCCCCCGCTCATTCTCATCCGGATCATGAGCAATCTCTTGATGAATGCGATCACCCATTCCGGGGCGACAAAGGTCTTGATCGGTGTGCGTCATCGCGCGAGTCATGTGCGGCTGGATGTTGTGGACAATGGCAATGGGTTTGCCGAAGGATCCGTCGAATGGGCGTTCGAGCATGGCCAACGCGGCAATCAATCAGAGGGGACCGGGCAAGGCCTGGCCATCGTCAAGGATCTTGCGGACAAATATGACATCCCTTTGAGTTACTGGACCGGCGCGGGCCGCGGATCCAGGATCTCGCTCACTTTGCCGATCGCATCTAATTCCGCCTAAGCCTTCTGTTTCCCAGGCCGCTGTGTCAGACAGGGAGTCGAGGGAGAATTTATGTCAGTTTCAGACACTTACACAGCCGTTCTGGCGGATGATCATGATATTGTACGTGACGGATTGCGGGCGGCGCTTGAGCAATCCGAGTATTTCGAACTCCTGACCCTGGATATCGTGGCCGAGACCTCGAACGGGTTTGAGACCCTGACCGCCGTCAAACAGCATCAGCCGGATCTTCTCCTGCTGGATCTGACCATGCCTTTATCAGGCGGCGCTGAGGTCTATACAGACATTCGACGCTGGAGCCCTCAGACCAAGATCGTGGTCTATTCGTCGGTCACAGCGCCGGGCGTGCTCAGCATGCTGGTCAGCGCCGGGGTGGACGGCATGTTCGCCAAGGGCGGGTCCAACAAGCTGCTTTACGAAAAGCTGCCGCTTATTCTGCGCGGCGGGCGCTACATCGCCCCGGAATGCATGGCGCTGATCGAAGAGCATCAAGGCGCCGTAAATCTGACGGCGCGCGAACATCAGACGCTGCATCTCGTACTGTCCGGCAAAACGACGAAAGAGATCGCTGCCGCGCAAGGCATCAGCCCCAGAACTGTCGAGAAACACCGTGCGAGCCTGATGCAGAAGCTTGATGTTTCCTCGGTCGCCGAGCTCATGGCCAAAGCGCTGAAGGATGGTTTGCTGGATTCGTCCAACTCGGTCTGATCGAAAATTGGGTAATGCCACCCATACGGTTTCGCCTGTCTCATTTGTATGTTGATCCCACATTTAACGGGAGACAGACTGATGCAAAATGTGGCGACAAGAGCCAAGGAACTGAGTGCGGCTGGGGCGGCGCTGATGCTGCTGAGCGTGGGCGGCTGCGCTGGCATGGATGCCATGGCCGCCGGACCGATGGGCGACGCATTTGCCGCCGCCAGCGGCATTCCCCAAATGCAGGCCTTCCTGCCATATGCTCACAATGTACCTCAAACAGGCGCACTGGAGATCGATGGCGATTACACGATTTCCACGCTCGGGAAATCTGTTCGATTTGAAGGCGGGCGCGCGTTTGCCCTCGATCCCTGGACGCACGCGCTGACGCTCAAGATTCAGCCGAACATGGTCGTGATACAGAATATCCGACAAACCGGTAGCGGCACTTATGTCGGCGATGATCTGCCGCTCATGGGGCCGGCAACGATGACCGTGATGCCAGACGGGCAAATCGCAGTGAGCGTCGATGCCATGGTGGACTATCAATATGTGCTGATCCCCGAAACCTCAGCGTCCAGTCCGGAATACAAGCCGCCATCGCCGCCGCCCGCCGACGCCGAAGAGACAGGCGAATGTGAGATGGAAGTAATTGATCCTGATACTGATGAAATCATCTGTTTGGATGTCTAGAGTATCCGCCATCCTTGCGTAGATTTGGCGGAGAGATCGTCCCTCATCCTGAGCTTGCCGAAGGATCGGGGGACGCGCTTCCCGGAAGCCCCGCCTCGTCCTTCGTCAAGCTCAGGATGAGGCGTTCGGGAGGATTGGGGTGAGGTTTGCCTGGGTCGAGACGTGTCCAAGTTCCGTCACGCCAGCGCAAGCTGGGGTCCAGGGACCAAACTCTCCAATTGTCTCAGTGGCACGTTCCTTCCATGGAACTCAGCTTGCACTGACGTCCGCGGAAATCTGAGTTATTGGTCCTGGCTTATGTCAGGATTGCGGAAAGACGGGCGTGAATCCCAAAATGCCCTCCAATCGGTCCGAAGACGGATCTTCGGGCACGTAATTCTGTTCGTTCAGTATGCTCAATCTCGAAGATTGGATTGATCACCTATTACTTCTCGTGGAATTATTCGGATGTTCCATTTTCCGCAAAAGGAGGGCGCACATGATTCGAACAATCTGTCTCTGCACACTTTTAATTGCGCAAGCAAACTGTGTTGTTGCAGAACAAGCCCCCCGCGCACGCGATCTCGGAATCCCGTTTGACGGCGTGCCGGGTCCAAATAATGCGATCACCGATGTTGAAGGTGTAGAAGTTGGATATACCACACTGATCAACGGCACGGGTCCCCTGATCATTGGCAAAGGCCCGGTTCGAACGGGCGTCACAGCTATTCATCCTCGAGGGAAAGACAATACAGAGGGCGCCTTTGCAGCGCGTTTCACCATGAATGGTGATGGCGAAATGACGGGCATTCACTGGGTTGACGAGTTCGGCACCCTGTTTGGCCCCATCCTTCTGACCAATACTTATAGCGTTGCGGATGTTCATGTTGCCTCACGAGAGTGGATGCGCGACCGCGATCCGGATGACATGTTCCACCTTCCCGTTGTTGCGGAAACCTGGGATGGGACGCTGAACGACATGTATGGCCGCCACATCACGCAAGACCATGTGTTTCAGGCACTGAACTCAGCGACATCCGGCAAGATTGCCGAAGGCAATGTCGGCGGCGGAACAGGCATGATCAGTTTCGGGTTCAAGGCGGGCACAGGAACGAGTTCCCGAAAAGTCGGGCCCTACACGATCGGCGTTCTGGTACAGGCGAATTTTGGATTACCCTGGCGGTTGACCGTTGCCGGTGTCCCCGTCGGAGAGACCCTCAATCCGGATGAATACACACATTCCTTCGACAGGCTCCAGAACGGGAACTCGATCATGGGCATTATTGCCACCGACGCCCCCCTGCTGCCAATGCAGCTGGAGCGACTTGCAAAACGTTCTGTCATGGGCGTGGCGCGCGTCGGCGGCGTCGCGGAACGCGGGTCAGGCGAAATCTTTCTGGCATTTTCAACGGCCAATCCGCTCGGATATTCCGAGACGGACATTGTCACATATGAAGCGATTACAGATGATGCACGGTTCACGCTCGACTATCTTTATGAGGGCGTTGTGCAAGCGACAGAGGAAGCGATTGTAAACGCACTTGTCGCCGCTGACACGATGGTTGGCGCGGATGATGTCACGGTGGCGCGACTGGATCACGAGACGTTACGTCAAATCTTGAGAGATCATAATCGACTCGAGGAATCAAAATAGGATCGAGACTCTGCTGGCCGCTCTGCTCAACACGCTTCACGTGATGGCAGTGCGCCCCGTTCGACTGCGGCCCGGGTCGATCTCGACGGCGCCTAAGCGCTCGCCTTCAACAGACGCCGTCTCTGCACCGAACTCGGAATGCCCAGGCTTTCGCGATATTTCGCGACCGTGCGGCGGGCGATTTCGATCCCGAATTCTGTCAGGATCTCGACGATCTTGTCATCAGACAAGACTTTATCGCCCTCCTCATCGATCAATTGCTTGATCCGATACCGCACAGCTTCTGCCGAGTGGGCCTCACCACCACCCGTAGACGGGATGGCTGCAGAGAAGAAATATTTGAGTTCGAACAGGCCACGCGGGGTCGCCATATATTTGTTGCTGGTGACCCGGCTGACAGTGGATTCATGCATCTCGATCGCGTCCGCAACCTGTTTCAGGTTGAGCGGGCGCAAATGCGCGACGCCATGCGCAAAGAAGGCATCCTGTTGCCGAACAATCTCGCTCGCCACTTTCAGGATGGTGCGCGCGCGCTGGTCGAGGGATTTGATGAGCCATGTCGCATTCGCGGCGCATTCAGAGATAAACTCTTTCTCAGTGTCACGCATCGGCAGCGCGCTGACTTCCGCATAATAGGCTTTGTCCATCAGCACGCGTGGCAAGGTCTCGCTGTTCAGCTCGACGGCGAACATGCCATTCGGCAATTCCTTGACGAACACATCTGGTGCCACGGCAATGGTCGCCTCAGTCGCAAACCCGGAGGCCGGGCGCGGGCTGAGCGTGCGCAGCTCGGCCAGCATGTCCATCACGTCTTCCTTGTCGACACCGCAGACATCGGACAGCGCCTTGATGTCATGCTTGCCGGCAAGATGCAGATTGTCGAGGAAGGTCTGCATGACCGGATCGAGCCGGTCGCGCTCTTTCAGCTGCAGAGCCAGACATTCGGTCAGATCGCGCGCCATGACACCGGTCGGGTCAAAGCCCTGACAGACGTCCAGCACCGCCGCGACATTGGCTGGGTCGGCGCCAAGGGCTTCGGCCACTTCAGCCAGATCAACCTTGCAGAAGCCGGACTCATCGGTCTCATCAATCAAGCGGGCGCCAATCAGGCTGTCCGCCTGGCTGAGGCCAGCGATGGACAGCTGGTCGTGCAAATGCTGGTGCAGGGATTTCTCGCTCGACAGCGAGCCTTCAAAATCGAAATCCTCGCCGCCGCCGCGGCCTGAGCCGACCGAAGACCAGTCTGTACTGGCGGAAGGACCAGATTGACTATTGGCCGTCCGGGCCTCGTCTGATCCGGTACCGGATTCATACATGTCGCTGTCAGAGGCATCGACCGCATCGCGTGCCGTACCCATGTCATCGGACCCGTCGAGTGACAGCTCGTCCCGGCCCTTGGACTTGTCGACATCCCCGTCAAATTCTTCCGGCGCAGCATTTTCGCCGCGCTCGAGCAGCGGGTTCTTTTCGATCTCTTCAGCGACGAATTCCGCCAGTTCGATATTCGACAATTGCAACAGCTTGATCGCTTGCTGCAGTTGCGGTGTCATCACCAGGGACTGGCCCTGGCGCATGTCTAAGCGTTGATAGGCACTCATGGGACCGCCCTCTACGCCGCAAATCTCTGGCCGAGATAGACCCGGCGAACGTCTTCATTGCGCAACACCTCATCCGGCGCGCCTTCAAACAGGACGCTGCCTTCATAGATGATCGACGCTCGATCGACGATTTGCAGTGTTTCACGCACCTGGTGGTCCGTGATGAGCACGCCCAGACCGCGCTCTTTCAAATATCCGACCAGATCGGAAATGTCCGAAATGGCAAGTGGATCAATCCCGGTAAACGGCTCGTCGAGCAGCATGAAGGCCGGACGCGAGGCCAGCGCCCGTGCGATCTCGACGCGGCGACGTTCGCCGCCAGACAGGCTGGTCGATGGCTGTTTGCGCAGATGCGTAATGTGCAGCTCTTCGAGCAGGGAATCGACTTGATTCTGGCGCTCAGACTTGTCGCGCTCGACCAGTTCGACCACGGCCATGATGTTTTCTTCGACATTCATGCCGCGGAAAATGCTGGCCTCTTGCGGCAAATAGCCGAGCCCGAGCCGCGCCCGCTGATACATTGGCAGCGCCGTGACGTCCGCCCCATCAATGTGAATCAATCCATCATCGGCCCCGATCAGGCCCATAATCATGTAAAAACACGTCGTTTTCCCAGCGCCATTGGGTCCCAGCAACCCAACAACTTCGCCCCGCTGCAAACTCAGCGAAACATCATGGACAACCTGACGCTTGCCAAAAGATTTGGCGAGTCCGGTTGCGACGAGGCCTTGGCCAGTCTGATCCATATGTTTCGGCTCCTTCAAGTGAATAGCTCCCTGTCTAATCACTTAAAATAACAGGCTTAAAATCCGTTTAGGTCGATAGATTGAATTTTATCGACCATTTCCTTCACCCGGGTTGATAACCATTTTGACCTGGCTGTTGCCACCATCAAGAGTCGTCTTCCCGGCCGCCAGTTCCATCACGAGTCGGTCGCCTTTGGCGACATCTTCTCCGCGCACCAGCGTAATATCTCCGGTCAACGTGATCGTGTCTGCAGACGCAACATAGACGCCGAGGTCGCCATTGGCCTTGAGGTCTGGCGTGACGTAGAAAACGTTTCCGCGCGCCGTCATGGTGCGAATATCGCCGAAATTCGAGCCGAGGCCGGTGGTTTCGGTCGTGCCGTCGCCGCCATATTCAATGGTGACAATATCGGCCCTGAGGCGCGCGGTGCCCTGGGTGATATCGACATTATCGATCAGAACGACCTTGCGCTCCTTGTCGAGCACTTCAGAACGATCGGCGGTGACCCGAATGGGACCGCCTTCACCGGAAACCTGAGCCGCGGCTGTGCCGCTGGTGGCCAGCGCGATTGCGCAAAATACCGCCTTCACCTGCATGTCAGTCATCCTCTACTCATCACCCGTCGCTGCGTCTGACTCTTCTCGGCCTTCGGGATAGATTGTCAAATTCACATTACCCCGAAAGATGACGCGGTCACCCTCGTCTTCAATCTCATACGAGTCTGCGCGCACATCGCCAAGGGGGCCATTGCCGCTCAGGGGTTCTAATCCCTGCACGCGGCCTTCCTGAACGAAGACGCGGGCCGCGGTCGTGGTGAACTCATACCCTTCGGCATCGCGGACCCGCACTGCCTGAAACAGATCGAGATATTCGGCATTCTGATAATAGACCCCGACCGGCGCGCTGACTTCGGTCCCTTTGTCATCGACCAGACGGGGATTGGTCAGATTGACGACGCTCGGATCCGCGCGGCGGCGTTGCGCGGCTTTAGCTGTGATCACATAGGCCTCGCCGGAAATGTTGCGCCCGGTAAAGCGGGCATTGACCATGGTGACGATTTCGTCGCCCTCAAGCTGATCAATCTGTTGCCCCGCCCCAGACAGCGTCGTAGCGGCAATCGGGCCGATAATCACACCAGCAGAAATCGCAGCGCCGGCCACAAAGATCATTCGCAGCAGACCAACCGTCGAGGATCGCCGCCGGGCCTGGGCCAGCGTCATCTGGCGCTGGGGGGCCCATTGGGCCAGCATTTCGGTGTGGGCGGCAGTCATATGTCTTTATTATGTTAGAAAATTAAGCAGGAACAGGGCGCTGAGATGACAGTTCCGTCATACCAGTCAACTATGGGCGAAAATGTCAGTCTCGTCCCACCCGAGCAGATCAAGGTCGGCGCGCACCGGCAGGAAGTCGAAACAGGCCTGCGCCAGATCGACCCGGCCTTCGCGCTCCAGCATGGCGAGTAGCCCAAGTCGAATGTCATGCAAATGCAGGACATCGCTGGCGGCATATTGCAATTGCTGGTCGCTCAATTCAGCCGCGCCCCAGTCTGAGGATTGCTGCGACTTGTCCATGTTCAGCCCGACCAGCTCGCGGGTGACATCTTTCAGGCCGTGGCGATCGGTATAGGTTCGCGCCAGTTTCGAGGCGATCTTGGTGCACCAGACCGGCGCGCAGGCAATGCCCAGCCATTTCTTCATCATGGCAAGATCAAAACGTGCAAAGTGGAAGATTTTCAGGATCTTCGGGTCGGCCAGAATGGCTTTCAGATTGGGGCAGTCATAGCTGCGTTCCAATTGCACGACATGCGCGGCGCCATCGCCGGATGAGATTTGCACGACACAGAGCGCGTCCCGCACCGGATCCAGCCCCATGGCTTCGGTATCGACAGCAATGACGGGTCCAAGATCCAGATCTGCGGGCAGATCGCCCTTGTGGAGGGTTATTTTATTCATAGTCGCGGGATAGGCCTGCTCGCCCGGGCTTGCAAGTCCATCTGCGAAAAGGCGCTGCAGAGACAAGATCGATACTTGCCATTGCGCGGCGATATTATTAGGGGTTCTGGCTTCGCGGAGAGGTGGCCGAGTGGCTGAAGGCGCTCCCCTGCTAAGGGAGTATACGTGATAAGCGTATCGAGGGTTCGAATCCCTTCCTCTCCGCCAC
>JBCCCT010000155.1:0-8139 GCA_039033355.1 Pseudomonadota bacterium
ATCCAGATCACCATCGCCGTCCATGTCGGCAAAGACCGGGCCGCTTTGTCGATAGGTCTCCGTCGCATTCTTGGTGAAGGCGAGCCCCGCTGTGGCCGCGTCTTCGGTGAAGCCGGCGCCCCCTTGATTGAGATAAAGCAGGTTGGGTCCGGAATTGCCTGGCACAATGAACACATCGAGGTCACCGTCCGCATCGACGTCGCCAACGGCGCCGCCGCCCGCAAACAGTCGGACCATCGCATTCATATCGTTCGAGTAACCGGAGGCGAACACCACGCCGCGCAAGACCGCCTGATCCTCAAAACGGGTTGGCGTGGCAGATGCTGCAGCCGCCGGTGGCGGCGGTGGGGGCGGTGATGCGGTGGTTGGCGTTGCGGTCGGTGTGGAGCCACCGCCTCCGCCACCACCACAAGCCGTTATGAAAAGGAATGCAAAACAGGATGCAGACTTTGCCAGTTTTCTCATTCACCTCGACCCCTGAATCCTCCACTCCAGAACGATAGTATTGCGAAACATTGGATATGCCAAGCTTCATGCAGTCCTCACTTTGGTGTTACAAAAAAATGCAAAAGCGTTCGAAGGGCTTGATCCAAGGCGTCCGAGGGTGCATGGGCTGGCGCCATGAAAATACTTGTTGTGGGTTCAGGCGGCCGCGAACACGCCCTGGCTTGGAAAATTGCTCAATCTGAAATTGTCGATGAGGTGTTTTGCGCCCCTGGCAATCCCGGCATGGACGAGATCGGTCCGTGCTTTGACGTCGACCCAACCGACTTGCACAAGATGCAGGAACTGGTTCTGCAAATCTCACCGGATCTGATCGTGATTGGCCCGGAGGCGCCGCTCGCTGCAGGCTTGGCGGACGCATTGCGGGCGCGCGGGTTCGATGTGTTCGGACCGAGTGAAAAGGCCGCGCAATTGGAGAGCTCAAAGGGCTTCTCCAAGGATATGATGAAAAAGCTCGATATCCCGACCGCGGCGTTTGGGCGATTCACCGATCTGACAGAAGCGCTCGACTTCCTCGAAACCTTGGACGCGCCTTATGTCATCAAGGCGGACGGTCTCGCTGCTGGCAAGGGCGTTGTCATATGCGACACGCTGGAAGAGGCCGAGAATGAAGTTGAGGCGATGATGACCGGCAAGTTCGGCGACTCATCCGCCGAGATTGTCATTGAAGAGTTCATGGAAGGCGAGGAAGCCTCCATTTTCGTGCTGACCGATGGCGAGGGCGCGATCTACCTGCCTGCAGCCCAGGACCATAAGCGCGTTGGCGATGGGGATACGGGACTGAATACAGGCGGGATGGGGGCTTATGCACCGGCGCCCGTCGTCACACCGCGGATCATGGAGCTGGTTCAGACACTCATCGTCGAACCGCTCCTCTCCGGCATGGCGGAAGAGGACATGCCTTACCAGGGCGTGCTGTTCGTCGGCATCATGGTCACTCCGTCCGGACCTAAAGTCGTTGAGTTCAATGCCCGGTTTGGTGACCCGGAATGCCAGGTGCTGATGACCGGCCTGCCGGGTGACATCGTGCCGGCGCTATTGACCTGTGCGACCGGCGGACTGGTGCATGGGCACCGCGAGATTGCCGAAATGATGGGGGTCAATGACTTCCAGACCAGTGCCTGTGTCGTGATGGCAACTGAGGGCTATCCGGAATCCTATCCTAAGGGGTCCGTGATTGACGGGGTTGCTGAGGCCAACGCGCTGGATCAGGTCACCGTGTTCCAGGCCGGAACTGATCGTGACAGTGATCAGAAACTGATTGCTGTCGGCGGTCGTGTTCTCGGCGTGACAGCGACGGGCGCAGATCTGAAGGCGGCCGTGGATCAGGCCTATGCCGGCGTCGGGAAGATTGACTGGCCACAAGGTTTCTGTCGCAAGGATATTGGCTGGCGGGCCCTGAAATAGTGGCCGAGCGGGATCTCGCCAAACTGCTGGCCGGTCTGGCGGTGAATCAACATGAGGGCATTTGGCGGTTCGAAACGATCCCGGCTGATCAGGCTTCATGGACGGAACTGGTCAATCTGCGCGAGGTGCGTACGATCGCCATGCTGTTTCAGGAAACCGAAGGCCTGACCGTCATTACCGCGGCGGCTGACGATACACCGGACGATAATCGCTGGGCCTGGCTGGAGCTTAGCGTCTATTCCGATCTGCAGGCGGTCGGGTTCCTGGCCGAGGTGGCGCGGGCGCTGTCCGAGGCGGGTATCCCGTGCAATGCGGTCGCGGCTTACCACCATGATCATATTTTCGTGCCCTGGGACCGTGCGGAAGACGCAAAATCGGCGATCGAGGCGCTTAGTGCCAAGGGCTAACCCTGCGTACATCTTGTCGCCGCTTGTGGCTCCGCTAAACAGAAAAACACAATCATTCACCCGCGGGAGGTGCGTCATGGTCCATAGTGGCAACGCGCAGGAAATGTTTACCGGCACAAAGGATGTCGCCGATACGCATAAATTCGATGAAGCCAATCTTGAAGCCTGGATGGCCGAAAATGTTGAAGGGTTTGAAGGCCCTCTGACGGTCAAACAGTTCAAGGGTGGTCAATCCAATCCGACCTATAAACTGTTCGCGGGTGGCAAGACCTATGTCATGCGCCGCAAACCACCCGGCAAATTGCTGCCCTCTGCGCATGCCGTCGATCGCGAGTTTCGGGTCATCGATGCCCTTTACCCGCTCGGCTTTCCGGTCGCACGTCCATATGGCTTGTGCATGGACGAGAGCGTGGTTGGCACCATTTTTTACATCATGGACTGCGTTGAAGGCCGAATTCTGTGGGATGGCACTTTGCCGGAACTGGAGCCTGCCGAGCGCCGCGCGATCTATGAAGCGAAAGTCAAAACCTTTGCCGATCTGCACAATGTTGACTGGCGCGCCGCTGGTCTTGAAGGCTTCGGCAAGGAGTCCGACTATATTGCCCGTCAGACGCATCGCTGGACCAAGCAATATGTCGCTTCCGAGACCAAGAAGATCCCGGAAATGGATGCCCTGATCGACTGGCTACCCAAAAATATTCCAGCCGGCGACATGACCACGATCGTGCATGGTGACTATCGGCTCGACAATATGATCCTGCATCCGACAGAGCCAAAGGTGATTGCGGTTCTGGATTGGGAATTGTGTACGCTTGGCGACCCTCTGGCAGACTTTACCTATCACCTGATGAATTGGGTCATGCCGAGCTCTGATCCGTCGCGCGGCGCGCTGGTCGATATTGAGGACATGAAAGCCTATGGCATTCCGACTATGGAAGAGTATACCGCGCTCTATTGCCAGCATACGGGCCGGGATGGCTTGCCGGAAGTCGACTATTACTTTGCCTACAATGCATTCCGCCTGGCGGCTATCTGCCAGGGCATTGTTGGCCGTGTGCGCGATGGCACCGCGTCAAATGCGTCCGCGGCAACGATGGAAGCGCGCGTCGCGCCGCTGGCGCACTTTGCCGCTGACTGCGCCCGCAAGGCAGGCATGGAAGGATGAGCTTCGCCACGCCGATCACCGAGCAGGATGGTGTGCTAAGCGGCCCATTTCGCACGCCAGCCAATATGCTGATCGAACAGGAATATGGCGGTCACAAGTCCATCCATGATGACGCCGAAGCAGAGCGATTGGGCTTCAGAGCCGGCCCGATTGAAGGTCCGACGCATTTCAGCCAGTTCGATCCGCTCCTGGTGAAGCTGTGGGGACAGGCCTGGTTCGAGCGCGGCTGTATCTCCTGTCACTACAAAAATATGGTGGTTGAAGGCGAGCAGGTTCAGGCCTTTGTCAAACCGGTTTCTGATCGGCGGGCCGAATGCTGGGCCGTGAAGACAGACGGGACACCGGTCCTCGAGGCGTCTGCTACTTTGGGTCCGGACCATGGCGAAACCCTTCTCGAGGCGCGCATGGCGCGGCTGCGGCCTGCCGGGGAATTGATCATTCTGGCTGATCTGAGCGTCGGCCTGACGGGCCGGGAAGACGAGCCCGTCATCATGGCGGCTGATCAGAATATGGGCGCGCTTTATCCATTCTCTTTGACCGAGAAGCTGGCCAAGATCACGGAACCGTCTGCCTGGTACAACGATGACAGCGCGTCACCCTGGGGGCGCGCCATTATTCCAACCGAGATGGTCAGCGTGCTGGCGGAATATTCCAGTCGGAAAGCTGGCTTCTCAACCAAGGGACCGGCAATTGGTTTGTTCGCAGATCTGGAGATTCGCTATTTGAATGGTCCGCTTCTGGTCGGGGAACCCTATCTCATCCGCCGCGAAATCGTGGCGCTTGCGCAGGGTAGACGCACCGAGAATTACTGGACGCGGACGCGCATCTTCGACCAAAGCGGCGAGACGCAAATGGCCGAATCCCTGCTCAATCACGGCGTGTTGAAACACTCCTATGCTGACTATCCGAAGGAATTGCTGGTCTAGCAGTCGGTGTCATCGAGCGACCGTTTGAAGATATAGGTCTGGTCCGAGATCGGTTCGGTCACGCTCTTGTAGACGCGATTATTCGGGTCATCCCAGGATTGCGCAAACGCCTCCATCCGAATGATCCGATCGCCGAGAAAGTCGCGGACATGGCCTGCATCGATCATGCCCCAATAGTCTTTCGGGTCGACGCGGCAATCATGTGCCAGCGCGGCGTCGAGCATTTGATCGCTAATCTCCTGAATGTATCCCAGCTCCACCCCCTGACCGAGCAGATGGTCTTCCATATGCTGGGCGCCGCTGCGATGCATGACGAAGCCAAAGTCATAGCCCAGCTGCGCCGCCATCAGCGCCATAGGCGGCGGTGTGGCATCATCTTTCAACCAGCCCCACCAGGTGCGAAAATCCATCATCGTGATGCCATGCACCGAGATATGCGCTGAATTGTGAATGTGCACTTCATCCAACCCGGGCAGGATGACCATGGCACAGGCTGACATGCATTGGCCTGCAATCACCGCGGGTTCGCCTCGATTGTCCAGAATGGTGCTCATCCCGCGGGCGGTGGCAACATTGCCGCCTGGACTGGTGATAATGATCCGGCTCGCCGCGGGGAGCGAATTCAGTTTCAGAAACTGTTCCGGAAAGATCGCCGCATTGTAGCAAATCACGTCTGTACCTTCGAGCATCGAAACGCCATCGGCCTCAAGACACCGTTCGACCAGTTGATCGGTTTCCGGGTCGGGGCGGTCAAAGGCGAATGTCTCCTGCGCGTTCGCGACAGGCGACATGATCAGACTCGCCAAACAAAGCCATTTCCAGAACCGCATACGATCTCCTTTTCTACACCTCCAAGATGGTCGAAAATCTTGGCAAATCAAAGGCTATTTCATCGCAACACTTGCTCTCAACCTGTGAGCTGTCCAAACTGACGGCATTGGGAGACTAAAGTGAAACAGATATTTAAATGGACCGCTGCGGCGGCGCTGACATTTACCGGGCTGGAGACGGCGCAGGCGCAAGAGATGAAAACCGTGATCGAGGCGGGGCACGTGCTCGCCGTTCCGGGCGATGGCTATCTCAGAAACCGAAGCATCACCATCGAGGATGGCAGGATTGTCAAAATCGAGCGCGGCTTCAAATCGCAGCCCGCTGACGTGCGGGTCGTCAATCTGCGCGATTCCTATGTGCTGCCAGGGCTGATCGATAGCCATGTCCATCTGACGAATGAGTTTTCGCCAACATCGCGTCTGAAAGTGCTCAGTGATTCCGAAGTGGATGCGGCTCTGGACGGGGCGGCGCATGCGCGAAAAACGCTGCTTGCCGGCTTCACCACGGTCCAGGATGTCGGCGGTCCGAACGAGGCCATTTTCTCGCTGCGCGATGCGATCCGCGCCGGCAAAGTGCCTGGCCCACGCATTCGAGCGTCAGGCCGGGCCATTACGCCAAGCGGCGGCCATGGGGATGCGAATGGATTCTCACCCGCTTTGACACGGGTCTTTACCGGGCCGAACGCTTGCAATGGCGCGGACGATTGTCGACGAGCCGTTCGGGAAACCATTCGCTCTGGCGCTGATGTCATCAAGATTACGGCAACCGGCGGCGTCTTGTCGAACACGAAAGCCGGTCTCGAGCAGCAATTCTTTGATGATGAAATTGCCGCCATCGTCGAAACGGCGGCCATGATGGGACGCAAGGTCACGGCGCATGCGCATGGCAAAGGCGGGATTGAAGCCGCCCTGCGCAATGGTGTTCAGTCGATTGAGCATGGCACTTATCTCGACGATGAGACGATCGAGCTGTTCAAGCTATCTGGCGGGACACTTGTTCCAACGGTTCTTGCCGGTGTCACAGTGACCGGATGGACGGAGCAACCCTGGCTGCCAGAACCGTCTCGGGAAAAGGCCGCGATTGTCGGGCCACTCATGCTGGATATGTTGAGCCGCGCTCGAGCGGGCGGCGTCAATATTGCTTTCGGCACCGATACGGGTGTGTCCAAGCATGGTGAAAATGCGCTGGAGTTTGAACTCATGGTCGAGGCCGGGTTCTCACCTGAGGCCGCCATTCACGCCGCAACGATTGTCGCCGCTGAGCACCTCGAAATGGCAGAGATGATCGGGACGCTTGAAGCGGGCAAGTTTGCCGACATGGTCGTATTGCGGAACGACCCGCTTGAATCCATATCCGCGCTGAAATCCATACGCCTGGTGATCAAGAACGGCGAAGAATTTCGTCCTTGATATCGACTTTCATGTGTGACCTCAGTAAAATGAGGTTAAGATGCTAATTTATTTGCATTAAACGGGGGCGTTCGATGCGATCGAGACCGGAGAATCTGGTCGTAACCATGCTGGCATGTCTATTAGCGAGCTGCGGTCCAGCTGTGGATCAGCAACAGCGCGCGAATAGCGTTTGCGTTGAAATACCCAATGGTCAGTACTTTCAGTTTGTGGATGGGCGCCTGGTCGCAACCTCCAGCGTCGAGATCAGCGAACAGGAACGCCCCCCAGAAACCGCCCGGCGGATTGGTGCAACCCTGGCCGGGATGGGCTATCCGTGGGTGAGTCTTCAATGGGATGGTCAGACCGTCACGGTGTCGGGCATAGCCCTCGATGAAAACTCACGTTCCGACGCGTTCATCGCGACGAAGTCCGCGTTTGAGGCAGATCCTGTGGCAGGTCCTCTTGTGCAGCGTGTGATCAACAATATGAGTATCCGCGATACTGAGGATGCGATCGCGATCCGACTGACAGAGGAATTGGTTGAAGAAGATGGCCTGACCTGGTTGCGGGTGAAAATTGCTGACCGGGTTGCCATTCTCGAGGGCAGAGCGGCAACCGCTCAGGAAAAGGAACTCGGCTATGGAGTCGGTCGCTCTACGGTTCTGTCTGATCTCGATGCCAGCGTGATCGTGAATATTGTCGTCGACGCGATACAGGTCGACGAAAATGGAGACACTGTGGGCGGCGCGCTGCTCGATCTGGCGAGCGATGCCAGCATCTCGGACTGTCAGGCCGCATTCAATCAAGTGATGGATGGTCGCGAGGTCGAGTTTGAACCGCGCGAAGCGATCGTCAAAAAGTCAAGTTCTCGCTTGCTCGACGCCGTCACGGGTGTGGCGCTTTTATGTGAAGCACATGCGATCGAGATTGCCGGTCATACCGGTCCGGAAGAGTTCAACGTTGATGCGCTGGACCTCTCGCAACGACGCGCGTCTTCCGTACGGGATTATCTAATGGCTTATGGCGTATCGCCGGATTCCCTCATAGCGCGCGGGTATGGAAATATTGGTCCCATTCAACCTGGCGCTAATGCCGATCTGGTCTTTCCCAATACCGCTTTTGTTGTGAGCGCCCGCGACAGCTAGAAGCGGCACACCAGTCCCTGGTCTGCGGGTACGGTCGCTTCAACCGTATCATGCCAGGCCTTTTCGATGGCTGTCGTTCCGGTCACCTGCCTGGGGGTGACGAATGACTTTGAGACGGGATAGAAAGCAACCAGGTCAGCGCCCGTGCGTTTGTCGAGCTCGCCGGTCGGCAATTCCTTGGACCGGTTGGCGGCATAATCCGGGACAAAGAAGAATTCCGGATCAGGCCCTGGCAAATCAGCCACAGGCGCGCGTTTGTCTTCCCAATCCGTCGCGCCGATCACAAGGCTACGGATCAAGGCATCGCCGCAAGCTGTATGGACAGCCTTGGTGAATTCCGGGCGGCCGACAAAATCGACATAG
>JBCCCT010000156.1:0-8035 GCA_039033355.1 Pseudomonadota bacterium
ATGGGCGTCATGGTCCCGTGCGAGGATATCCTCGCCAAGGCCGAGGAAGAGAAGGTCGACATTATTGGTCTGTCCGGCCTGATCACGCCAAGCCTGGACGAGATGGTCTATGTTGCGCGCGAAATGCAGCGCACCGGCATGAAACAGCCGCTATTGATCGGCGGCGCGACGACCTCGCCCGCGCACACGGCCGTCAAGATCGACCCGGCGCGCGACAATGGCCCGACCATTCATGTCACGGATGCCAGCCGCGCCGTCGGCGTCGTCTCGGCCTTGCTCTCAGATGATGATCGCCCGCTTTTTGTCGAGACGGCACAGGCCAAGTATCAGCGCATGCGCGACAGCCGCGCCGGCGGGCCGCCAAAGCCGCGCCATCCGATCCAGGTCGCGCGGTCGCATGCTCACACACTCGAAGCGTCGACGCCGAAGGCGCCCGCCTTCACAGGCACCAAAGTGTTTGAGGATTTCGACCTCTCCGTGCTCGCCCGCTATATTGACTGGACGCCTTATTTCTCCAGCTGGAACCTGGCTGGGCGTTTCCCGCAAATTCTCGAAGATGAGATTGTCGGTGAGGCGGCCAGCGACCTGTGGCGCGATACCGAGAATATGATGCAACAAATCCTTGGCCAGGACTGGTTCAAGCCAAAAGCTGTGATCGGCTTCTGGGGCGCCGAGCGGAATGGCGACGATATCAAGCTCGAGACTGGCGACACGTTCCACACGCTGCGCCAGCAAATGGTCAAGGACAATCAGCGTGCCAATTTTGCTCTTTCAGACTTCATCGCTGAAAGCGGCGATCATATTGGTGCCTTTGCCGTCACTTCCGGCCCAGAAGCCGAAGAGATCGCAAAAAAGTTCGAAGCCGAGGCGGATGATTATTCCGCCATCATGGTCAAAGCTCTGGCCGATCGGTTTGCCGAAGCCATGGCCGAATACATGCACGAACAGGTGCGCAAGTCGCATTGGGGCTATGCCGCCGATGAGACGCTCGACAATGCAGAGCTGATCAAGGAAACCTATTCCGGCATCCGCCCGGCGCCCGGCTATCCCTGCCAGCCTGATCACACGGAGAAGGAAACCCTGTTCCGTCTGCTCGAAGCGGACCGGATTGGCATGGAATTGACGTCCAGTTTCGCCATGACCCCCGCCGCCTCGGTCTCCGGGCTCTATATGGCGCATCCGGAAAGCGTCTATTTCGCGGTGGGACGGATTGAGCGCGACCAGGTCCAGGATTATGCCCGCCGCAAAGGCATGGATCTGCGGACAGCGGAACGCTGGCTCGGACCCATCCTGAATTATGATCCCTCCGAAACCGATCAGGCCGCGGCCTGAAAAATCAATCCAGTGGATTGATTTTAGGTGGAGGAGGCCACGGCAGTGGCGTGAGGCTGAGGTCGAGGCGGCTTGGTCAGGAAATGCATCATCAGTCACCGTATTCCTGACGAAAGTCAGGACCCATGGCGGTTGAGCGGAAAAGTCAGCCAGCCGCCATGGATGCCAATTTTCATTGGCAAGGCGGAACATGTATTCAATTCGACAATCTCGGAAGACACAAAATGACCCAAACCATTGCCAGTATCACACTCGTCGTGCCCGACTATGACGCCGCCATCGCGTTCTATGTCGACCGCCTCGGCTTCACTTTGCTCGAAGACACAGAGCTCAGCCCAAGTAAGCGCTGGGTCCGCGTCGCCCCGCCCGGGGCAGAGACGGCGCTGCTCCTCGCCAAGGCGGATGGCGCCAACCAGACGGCCGCCATTGGCAACCAGACTGGCGGCCGGGTGGGCTTCTTTCTGCACACAGATGATTTCACGCGTGATCACACGGCCATGCTCAGCAAGGGGGTCACCTTCCGCGAAGCGCCGCGACATGAACCCTATGGCACGGTCGCGGTTTTCGAAGACCCGTTTGGAAACCTGTGGGACCTGATCGAACCGAAATAGATCGCAAAGATCTTATACACAACTCATTCGACCGTTGGTTCGACCAGCGCGACCGGCTCAGCCGCAGGCTCCGGTGCCCGCAAGCGCGGGCGCACAGAGAGCTGTTTCAGTGTATCGATCAAAAATTCGGCGGTTCTTTCTTCATGCTGCTGGTCGCGCTGATTGAACCAGACGCAAAAAGCTCGGTCGGCTTTCACCGAGGCGACGGTCATTTTCGGACCGCCAGATTTGAGCGCGACAACGTCTCCAACTTTGAAATTCATATCAGTCCTCACTCGTTGACAGACCATCGGTAGGAGCGGATCCGTTAAGAGTTCTCTACGCGCGTTCCGATTGGCCCGGTCTGGCAAAAAATAGCGACACTCGGACAATTTCCTGGATCATTCGAGCCGTATCCACTTGCTAAATCCGGCAACAAAAAAGGCGGCGCCCGAAAGCGCCGCCTCTCTGCATTGGATCTAGCCGAAGCCTAGTTCACGTCGAACCGGTCCAGGTTCATCACCTTGTCCCAGGCCTTGATGAAGTCCCGCGTGAAGCGCGCTTTGGAGTCGCTCTGCGCGTAGATTTCGGCGATTGAGCGCAGGATCGAGTTCGACCCGAAGACCAGGTCAGCCCGCGTGCCGGAGAACTTCACGGCGCCGGTCTTGCGATCACGGCCCTCGAACAGTTCTTCAGACGGATCAGCCACCCACTCATTCGCCATGTCGAGAACATTGACGAAGAAGTCATTGCTCAGCGTACCGACATTGTTGGTGAAGACGCCATGCGTGGACTCTGCAGCGTTGGCGCCAAGCACCCGCAAGCCGCCGACCAGGACGGTCATTTCCGGCGCGCTCAGTTTCAGAAGCGCGGCCTTGTCGACCAGCAGCTCTTCCGTCGCACGTGGGTCTTCGGAGTCATTATAGTTGCGGAACCCGTCTACTTTTGGCTCGAGCACGTCGAACGAGTCGACATCAGTCCATTCCTGAGTCGCGTCACCGCGGCCTGGGGTGAATGGCACAGAGGCGCCAGAGGCTTTCTCGATCGCGGCGCAACCGCCCAGGACGATCAGGTCAGCAAGCGAGACTTGCGTACCGCTGGCATTGAAGCTCGCCTGGATCTCTTGCAGTTTTGCCACGACCGCTGGCACGCCAGACGAGACATTGATTGCCCAGTCCTTTTGCGGGGCCAGCGCGATGCGGGCACCATTGGCGCCGCCGCGTTTGTCTGAGTCGCGGAACGTCGACGCCGACGCCCAGGCGGTTGAGACCAGCGCGGAAACACTCAGGCCAGAGCCGAGGATTTGCGCTTTCAGGTCTGCAATGTCCGCATCATTGATGACCGGGCCGGTTGGTGCCGGCACAGGGTCCTGCCAGATCAGATCTTCGGCCGGAACTTCCGGTCCGACATAGCGAGACTTCGGTCCCATATCGCGGTGGGTCAGCTTGAACCAGGCGCGGGCATAGGCATCGGCAAACTTGTCCGGATTGGCCAGGAAGTCAGCAGAGATCTTGGCATAGTCCGGGAACAGTTTCAGCGACATGTCCGCGGTCGTCATCATCAGTGGCTGAGTCTTGGACGGGTCATGTGCCATCGGCGCTTCTGGCGCGCCCTGGCCCGGCACCGGTTGCCACTGGACGTGACCAGACGGGCTGGTGGTCTTTTCCCACTCATATTTCAGCAGGTTTTCGAAATAGGTCATGTCCCACGTATCTGGTGTCGGGGTCCATGGACCTTCAAAGCCAGCGGTCGTGGTGTCGTCGCCTTTGCCAGCGCCGTGGCTGTTCATCCAGCCAAAGCCCATATTCTGCATCGGGGCGCCTTCTGGCTCAACGCCAACCAGGTCTTCAGGACCCGCGCCATGGCCTTTACCGAATGTGTGACCCCCAGCGACCAGCGCCACGGTCTCCTCATCATTCATCGCCATACGGGCAAAGGTGACGCGGATATCGTGCGCTTCAGCAATCGGATCCGGCACAGCGTCCGGACCTTCCGGGTTCACATAGATCAAACCCATCATCACAGCGCCGAGCGGTGTGTCGAGCTTGTAAGCATCGGCATCATCAGCCTTGTAATCACGCTGACCGGCATAGCGGCTCTTATCATTGCCAGAGGCGGCCAGCCATTCGGCTTCGGGGCCCCAGTAAATGTCTTCTTCCGGCTCGAACCAGTCGGCGCGGCCGCCAGAGAAGCCAAAGGTCTTCAGACCACAGGTTTCCATGCCGACATTGGCGGCGAGGATCATCAGATCGGCCCAGGAGATTTTATTGCCATATTTCTGCTTGATCGGCCAAAGCAGACGGCGCGCCTTGTCCAGGTTGCCATTGTCCGGCCAGCTGTTCAGCGGCGCAAAACGCTGCGACCCGGAATTGGCGCCGCCGCGACCATCATAGGTGCGGTAGGTGCCGGCGCTGTGCCAGGCCATGCGAACAAAGAAACCGGTATAATTGCCATAATCGGCAGGCCACCAGTCCTGGCTGTCCGTGACCAGATCCGCGAGGTCTTTTTTCAGGGCGGCGTAATCGAGGGATTCAAACTCTTTGACATAGTCGAAATCGTCTTCCAGCGGGCTCACTTGCGGCGCGTTCTGGTTGAGGATTTTCAGATTAAGCTGCTCTGGCCACCAGCTTTTATTGGCCAGATCGCCGGATTTGAATCCGCCGCGCATCGGGCATGTCATGTCATCAGCCATGGAGTCTCCTGTCATGTTTTGAATCAGAGTTGCGTCTGATTACGCAACTATGCTTTTGGAGTACCGCGCCAAGCCATATTAATCCAATTAATAATAGCGCTACCCCCTAAAGGTTTTAACTATACGGTGTGTCCTGATAGGCGAGCACAACTCGCGTTTGAGGTTAAGCTGATTGCACAAATTTGTGTCAGGGCGTTAACTGCTGGTCTCCGGCTTGCGTCTGTCCACAGATAAAGCCTGCATATTTCGCTTGGGAGGCGAAAACGATGTCGTTTTGGAACAAGACTCTGGCCGCCATTGCCCTGACTCTCACTCTGGGCGCGCCTGCGTTTGCGGATGGCACACCCGGTCAGCGCGTCAATCGCGGGCCAGCGCCGGTCCAGGCGCATCAACCCATCCCGCCGGAACCCGGCTGTTACCTGATCGAAAATGGTCAGGCCTGGTCTTGTCCGGCCCGTCCACAAAAGGCGCCGATGAAACAGGTTCAGGCCAAGCCCTGCTGCGGCACGGTGACTCGCACCGTCGTCAAGGAACACCCACCCGTGGTGACCAAGCGCTCCGTCACACATCGAACGGCCCCGCCGCAGCGCACGGTGACCCGCCGCGCGACCACGACCACACACCGCACCGCGCCACCGCGCCGCGTTGCCACACGCCGGGTTGAGACGACGGGCGTCCAGCTCGACATGGCCAGCTTTTCCGGCGGCGTCGGCAATGGCGTCGATGGCGGTTTCTATGGCGGTGGCGGCACTCTCTTTATCAGCTCAGGTCGGTCCTATTCCGGCGTCCTCAGCCATGGCGCCTCGCGCTTTACCTTCCGCGGTCATCGCGGCGGCAAACGCCGCGGCGGCGGCGGTGGCGAATGCGGCTGCATGGGTGGGGGCATGGGCGGCGGCGACTAGCCGTTCTGCGCGCCCCAATAATCCAGATTTGACAGCAAGGCCTGTTTCAGACCGGCTTTGTCCACGGCGTCCAGATCACTCGGAAACGCCGTGCGCCTTGCCATGACCTTGGCCAGATTGACGAGAATCATCAGACGCTCCTGCAGGCGCGGCCGCAGGCCTGGCAGGATGTCCGCCTCGACCGCTTGCGGGGTCATCAGCTCGACCTGATCCAGATCCCGTCCGCGGGCGCTGGCAAAGGATCGCCCGGTCTCCATCATTTCTTCTATGGTCAGGGATGCACCGCCCGCCGTCAGCCAATAGGTCCGGCCCCAAACCGGCGCGCTGGCAATTCTGGCAATCGCCTCGGCGACCCAATCCACGGCAACGAAGTCACACGGCGTCTGACGCGCCACGGGTATGATTGGCAACCGGCCTTTCAACACGGTCGCGATGAACAGGTGAAAGCCCTGAAAACTGGCAATCGCGCCGGTCTGTGAATGACCCGCAATGATAGACGGGCGAATAATCGTCCAGTCGAGCCCGCTCTCGTGCACCACCGATTCTGCGACCCGTTTCGAGCCGACATATTCCGACGCCACCGGCGCGGCCGGCCCATAGGTTTCAGAGCAATAGGCCGTCGAGACAAAATGCAGCCGTGCCCCTGCCGCGTTGGCGAAGTCGACCACGTGCCGCACGCCGGAAATATTGGTCGCGCTGAGCTCCGGGACCTGCCCGCTCATATCGGTAATCGCGGCGCAGTGGATGATTGTATCGACCTCGTCTGCCAGTGCCGCATAATCCGCCGCGGACAGGCCGAGCGCCGGGTCGCGAATGTCCATGGCGACTTGCCGGGCGGCGCCATCTGGCCGGGCGCGATGCCGGGCCAGGATCAGCTGATCCGGATTCAGGCGCGGGGCCAGGTCCTGGCCGATCACGCCGCTAGCACCCGTCAGAAGGATCATCGCGCTCGCCTCATGCGGCCATTAAGCGGGCCGCGGCGAAAGGCACAAATCAATCAAATGTGAGCGCGTCTAAAAGGACCCGCCAAGCTGCCCGCAGCGCTGTTCATACATCTGGATCGCCGCCGGCATCCATTGCCGGAAATTCTCGGCCCGTGTCTCAGAGGCCGGGTGCGTGCTCATCCATTCCGGGGGCCGCTGACCGCCGCCAATCTGACCCATGCGCAGCCACAGCTCTGGCGCTTCGCGCGGGTCGTAACAGGCCCGGACCAGCAATTCGAGCCCGATCTTGTCGGCCTCGGTCTCATGCTCACGCGAGAAGGCCATCAGCCCGCCCTGCGCCGCCATGCCCATGGCGCGCTGGACCATTTGCGCCTGGCCCGGATCCATATCGCCAAGCCCCAGGCCAACCGCCACCGTGCCGATCTGCGCGAGCTGGGTATTGCTCATCCGCTTGGCACCATGATGCGCCAGCGCATGGCCAATCTCATGCCCCATAACCACAGCCAGCTTGTCGACATCGGCAATGTCTTCCAGCGTGACGCGCTGATCATAATTGCCGGTAATGTCGAGAATGCCGGTATAGACGGCAACATAGCCGCCCGGCAGACAGAAGGCATTCGGCTGGTCCGACTGGATCACGTTGAACGTCCAGTCAAATTCCCGCGCGACCGGCTGAAACTCATACCCAGCGGCGAGATAATCCTCTTCCATCTCGATCGCGGCAATCCGGAGCCGCTCGCCAATCTCATTCACCGTGTCATAGACTTGCCGCCCGGCCAGATCACAGCTCGCGGCGCCGCCGCCACAAATCACGTTGCGGCCTTCCTGTTGCAGCATCTGGACATAGGATTGCGCGCCGAGCTTGCTCGCCTGATCAATCGAGATTGTGTTGAACTCGCTCTTGCCGGAATACGGGTTCACTTCCTGATTGGAAAAATAGTAAACGCCGAGCGCGATCAGCGCCAGAATGATAATCCCAAATCGTCCGCCTGGCATGTCCCCGGCCTCCGCACACTTGTCCCGTTAACTGTGGTTTAGCCCCAAGTGCGGGCGTGGGAAAGGCATCGCGCCCAGTTCAAACGGCCGGGCGGACAAACCAGCCGCCGCCAACCCGGATATGCCGAATGCCACACGACTCAATCAGATCCTCATAGCCATCGGGCAGAAACGAGTCCTGCCAGCGATCACCGAACCTCTGCTGCACCGCCGCCAGATCGTCCCAGAGCGAGGCGAAGATGACCCGTTCGCCGTCCACGCTCATCTCATCGCCAAAGAAATAGCCCTGATTGCCGGGCTCATTCTGCACCACATCCGCCGACGTGTTCGCAAATTTCGCCAGCAAGGCCGCCGCACAGCCCGGTTTGGCCGTCACTTCGAACAGACGCAGGATCATCTCAGGCGGGACATTCGGGGCAGGCATTGTCGCTCCTCTTGTGGCGGCTTAAGACACGATATCAGCCGCCCCACAGGAAGCGAAGGGCCTCATGACGGTCGAAATCTGGTTCGAGTTTGCCAGCACCTATTCCTATCTCACCGTGTCCCGGGCCGAAGCCGCGTGCGAGGCGGCGGGCGTGG
>JBCCCT010000157.1:0-8032 GCA_039033355.1 Pseudomonadota bacterium
CATCGGGTCAATATTCTCGATCGCGCAGATGATGATGGCATTATCCGCCTTGTCGCGGACGACTTCCATTTCGAACTCTTTCCAGCCGAGCAGGCTCTCATCGACCAGAATCTGCGCCACGGGCGAGGCCGCGATGCCGGACCGGCAAATCTCTTCATACTCCGCGCGATTATAAGCTACGCCGCCGCCTGTGCCGCCCAAGGTGAAGGCCGGGCGAATGATGGCTGGCAGGCCGACATGGTCGAGCACGTCCATAGCATGCTTCAGGCCGGTGATCCGGTCATAAGAGCCGTCTTCATTCTTCGGCGAGGAGACGATTTCAGCTTTTGGATTCTCCAGGCCGATCCGGTCCATGGCCTCGCGGAACAGTTTGCGGTCTTCGGCCATTTCGATCGCGTCCGCCCGGGCGCCAATCATTTCCACCCCGTGCTTGGAAAGAACCCCCGCCTGTTCAAGGGCGAGGGCACAATTCAAAGCGGTCTGACCACCCATGGTCGGAAGCAGCGCGTCGGGCTTTTCGATCTCGATAATCTTCTCGACAAAGTCCGGCGTGATCGGCTCGATATAGGTGGCATCCGCGAGCCCGGGATCGGTCATGATGGTCGCCGGGTTGGAATTGACCAGGATGACCCGATAACCTTCGCCCTTCAGTGCCTTGATCGCTTGCACGCCGGAATAATCAAATTCGCAGGCCTGACCGATAATGATGGGACCGGCACCGATAACAAGAATGGACTGAATATCGGTGCGTTTGGGCATCTGGATTTCCTTCTTGTCCTGCGGCTTAGGCAAACGGGTGGCGTATAGCGGGGAGTCGCGACGACCGGCAAGAGGAAAACGAAGGGCGAATGCGATTTATTGCCGGGGCGCGTGAAATCGGACTCAGATTCTGTCTGGTCTGCTCAGCATCATTCCGTGTTTTCAACGCGTCGCGAAGCCGGACTCATCAACCCGCAAGACTTCGCGATCGCGTAGATTCGCTTCCACTTGATCGCGCTGCAACCAGAGTTCGCGAAAGCGCCCATCCGCCAGCATCTGGACCTGATCATCATAATGCGGCGTCCCGGCCTGACGGGAATTTCCATATGTCATCAGCCCATAGGCTTTGATCGGGTCAGAGAACTCGACCATGGAGACCCAGGTCTCACCGTGACGGGGCGTCCGGATATGGTCGCCGTCTGGATCGCTCCAGGTGATCACATTGAACGCGCCCAGATTGCCGAAACTGCCGAGGCCCGGCAGGTCCGTATCATCGATCTGAAACCGCGAAACCTCGCCGAATGGACGATCCAGCTGGCCATATTTGGCGCGCGTCGCTGTAATCGCTGTGCGCAGGTCTTCCACGGCGCCGACCTTGTCTGCGATACCGTGCGGCGTGGTGAGCGGTGCATCGATTGACCAGGGCACGCGATAGGCAGCCTGACTTGCGAATGGAAAGCCGACTTGCGGCGCGGTGAATGCCAGCATGAATTCCTCGAACAGCAAGGCCGCCTCTGCGTCCTGATCGACTTCGCCATCCCAGGCTTGCAGCAGGTCGATTGCGGCGCGGATGTCTGGGTCAGTCTCGTTCGCCGTGGCGTCTACCAGATCAGGCAGGACGCGATCGAGCGCGGTGACCCGGGCGCTGAGTTTCAGGTCGACCAGCTCCTCAAGGCTGATCTTGTCTTCGTCGAGTAGCATCTGGACGGAGGTTTGCGCGCGCAGCGAAAACGGACCGGCGGGCGCAACATAGGACGGAAAGTCCTCGGCTTTGTAGACGGGTGGATAGGTCGCCAGCCAAGGCGGATCATTCGCATTCTGGACAAAGCCGGAAGGGGGATCGGCGACGGTCGGCAAGTCTTCCAGCGGATGAATCTCGGACCATAAGTAATCCGAGCTGTCGCCGGGCACGAGCCCGGACCAGAAGGCGAGGTCGCCCTGTGCCCGTTTCGGTAGAATGCCATTGGATGTGTATTGGACATGACCGTCCTTGTCGGCATAGACGATGTTGAAGGTCGGCACCTGCAAGCGCGCCATGACGGCCTGGAACTCCTCAAATGTCTCCGCGCGCAGCATGTCGAAATATTGTTGCAGCATGCCTGGCCGATCGAGCCCGGCGACCCGCAGCGCGATGACTTCGCCATCGGCGCGTTCAAAGACCGGACCATGAACGGTTGCGCGTTTGGTCAGCGTCTTTTCGAGCAGACTGCCATCAGCCTGCCTGACCTGGTACGCCACCGTCTCTTCCTCGAACGGGACGATCTCGCCATCAAACAGATAACCGCCCTCGACCAGAGTCAGGTGATAGGAGGTCGCGCCGAGCATGCGATTGACCGTATTGGCGATCCCCATGCGCTGATTGAATGCAAAGCGGATGACGGGCAATCCGATCTGGGTTGCGCCATACATTTCAAAGTCCGGGCCGATCAGGTGCGCTTCGTAATAGGTGAAGAAACCGCTGGCCCAGGGCAGGTGCGGGTTGGCGAGCAGCAGCGTGTGCCCGCTTTCTGACTTGCCGGGTGCAATCGCCCAGGTATTTGAACCGGCCGGTACGGGCGGGGCTGAGGCGCCAATCGTGCGGCTTGGAGAAGCGACATAGATGAAGTTCATCAAACGATGCGCATGCGCGATGACATCGACGCCGGTAACGGGCAGCACCACCTCGACCCGGTCATCAATCTGGTCCGGGTGGGCTGCGGCATAGGCATTGATCCCGTCTGCAAAGGCATCCAGCAGGTGGCGAAAGTCCGGGTCCTGCGCGGCATACCAGGCCTCGGCCCGTTCCGGCACCTGGTTTCGGATCAGCCAGATTGCGGTGTCTTCATAGGACTCGCCCCAATATTCAGATCCCTTGGCCCGGGCCTCGCCATAAAGTTCGAGCAGCAGATCCCCATGGCTGCGCATCTGGGCCCAGCCATAGCCGTAGAACACGTCTTCCGGGCGGTCGCCATAAATGTGTGGAACGCCGTATTTGTCCCACAGGATTTCAGTGCTTGGGATGGGATCCGTTTCGGGGGGCGGCGCAACGCTGCTGCAGGCCGCAAGGAGCAGGACGGTTATGGCGCATGCGATACGTTTCATCTGTGTCTCCGTTTGACCGTCAGGCGAAGCGCGGTAATGCGCCTTCAGCAAGCCGTCAGGATAAGCTAAACATCAGGCGTGAGCACGTCGCGCAACGATCAATGATGAGAGCTGAAAGACTCTCTGTCGCTCGGTTTTCATGCCCAAATGCTCAGGAAGTGATCGTGTTCAACGAGACTTTCGATTGTCTTCGAGATCACTCACGCTTGCGAGTCGAAAGGTCTGTCCTCTCAAAGCCCCAGCACCCGTTTCGCAATAATATTCTTCTGAATCTCATTCGTGCCGCCATAAATGCTCTGGGCGCGGGCGCCGAAATACGTTGAGACTCCGGAGGCGGCATAGTCGGTATGCCCCGTCCAGTCCGGGCTGACACTGTCCTCGAACTTGCGCTGGCCATGGGCCGCAGCGATGTCGAGATAAAGCGTTGTGATTTGCTGTGCCGTTTCTGTCGCCAGGATTTTGATGATCGAGGCCTCCTTGCCCGGACTACCGCCATCTTTCACGGCGGACAGGACGCGCAGCACCGTCATCTCGAGTCCATCGACGGCGATGTCTGCATCCGCCAGTTTGCGGGCGAAGGCGGCGTCATCGATCAGTTTGCGATTGCCGCCAGTTGGCTCCGCCGTGGCCAGCGCGCGAATATGGCTGAGCTGTTTTCGCTTGCCGCCAATGCGGGCATAGGAGGTTCGTTCGAAGCCGAGCAGATACTGGCTATAGGTCCAGCCCTTGCCTTCCTCGCCAATCAGATAATCGGCGGGCACCCGGACATCTTCGAAGATGACCATGTTCAGCACATGTTTGCCATCAATCGTGATGATCGGTTTCAGAGTCACGCCCGGGCGATCCATCTCGCAGCAGATGAAACTGATGCCGAGCTGTTTCTTCTGTTCCTTAGAGGTCCGCGTGAGGAGGAAGATCCAGTCGGCATGTTGCGCCGCGCTGGTCCAGATCTTGGTGCCATTGAGGACGTACTCGTCGCCGTCTCGCTTGGCCGAGAATTGCAGCGAGGCGAGATCGGATCCGCTATCAGGCTCGCTATAGCCCTGGGCCCAGCCAAGCGAGCCGTCGCGTGTGCCAGGGAGCCACTTTTCCTGCTGCGCGTCCGATCCAAATGTGTAGATGATCGGTCCAACATAGATGACGCCCATCGGGGTCACGGTCGGGACACCGGCGCGTTCCAGCTCTTCGTCGAAAATGTATTGCTCTTCCAGGCTCCAGCCGGGGCCGCCATGTTCTTTCGGCCAGGCACTGGCGAGCCAGCCTTTGGCGCCGAGCGCCATTTCCGACTTGCGGACTTCCGCCGTGGTCAGACTGGCGCCGGTCGCGACCTTGGCGCGAATGTCCTGAGGATACTCGGATTCAAAGAAAGCGCGGACTTGGTCGCGGAAGGGGGCGAGGGCGGGATTCGGTGAAAGGTCCATGCGGAGCAGTGTATCTAGCTTGTGCTGGCTGGGAAGGGGTGCCCATGCGGGAGTTCGCGAATTTCCGGGGGCGCCGCGACCCTAGGACATCATCTCGGCGAACAGGGCCTCAGGATGCTGGAACATCCAGTTGCGGCCCGGATGCGGCATGTGTCGGAAGTCGACGCCGAGGCGTGCCGCGTCGGCTTCGGTTTCTTCCGGTCCAACACCGTGTTGGTCAGCACCGCTTATGACGCGGACAGACCCAGCGCGCGCGAGCAAGGGTTCCAGCTCAGGATTGGGCAGAAAGGCGGATTGAATATCGAGCCGGGAATTGGTGCGATCCGCAGCTGCGATATATTTCGCCATGGCGTCAAACTGTTCGAGATGGGATTCGACATAGTCGAGATCGCTGCTCTGATTGCGGTACAGCATGCGGTAGAACCGCTTGCCGCCAAACGTCTTCAGCATCGAATTCAAGGTTCTGAACCCAAACATGAAACTGCTGGGTGAGTTCAGTGCCATGCGCAACAGGCCGCGGATCCAGCGCGGCTGGATGGCCTTCAATTTGTCAGCGACATTCAGGCCATAATTGACCAGCAGAGTCTGGCCAATCCGGGCGTTGCGATCCTGCACAAGCAGGGCCAGCGGCGCCGCGGTAGACAAGCCCACCAGGGTGACATCCTCAAGCCTGAGAACACGGATGAATTCCGCGATCCGATCCGACGCCTCCTGCAAGGTCTCGGTCGCGTCGGTGTCGCCGAAACCTGGACGCACCGGGAAGATCAGATTCAAGTGCCTTGCTCGGGCCGCCTCAATCATTTTTTGCGATGGCATATAGCCATATTCTATGGAGTGCAGCACCATGACGGGGTGCCCGCTGGAGGAGCCATAGCGGCGATACTCAACGCTCGCGCCCGGCGTTTCGAGCGCAATCCGCCGGGCCGTATTCTCATCGGTCTCGGTTACATCACTTGCAGGTGGCGCGCGTAGCTGCAGGGCATTCACGATTTCCATTGTGGTCGAGACGGCTTCAACCAGACTGTGACAGCTCAGCTTGGTGTTCAGACGCGCGACATGAGTGCGGACGGTGTTCAGCTTGCTGCCGCGGATCTCGGCAACCTGCTCTAGGGAATGGCGTTGCATGACCAATTGCAGGATTTCGATCTCGCTGAGGGTCAACGCGTATTGCTCACGCAGATAGGTGCGGGCCTCGGGCGCCAGACGGGTGAGGACCGCATAAGCGAGAAAGCCGGACACGATTTGATCGTTCAGGACCGGGTAGATCTTGATTTGTCGCTTGATTTCAAAACGATCGGGAAGTGCGATGATGAAGGCAGCGCCGCGCGTTTCGTCGGCGAGCATGTGGCGGAGATCCGGATCGATGACATCACCTTCGATCAAGCCAAACTGATCCGACAGGCCTTTTGGGATGCGGGCGATCACACCGTCGAGATCCACGCTGAAGACGGCGCCGGGATCAATCTCTTCGCTGGGCTTTTGTGTTCCATCTCGGCGCACGCGCGGTCGGGTTTCCGAAAGCAGGGCGAGCACCGACAAGAAGTCCGGCACGCTGGTCGCGTCATCCGACAGGCGAGACCAGTCGAGGCAAGCCTGGGCAAATTGATCGGGATCGTCGCCCGCATTGGCGAGCGACCTTAGCAATTCGAGCGCGGCTTCTGCCCGCGGATCGGCTGCTGTGCCAGTGGTTTGTTTTTTGTCCATTTTCTCGGACACATCGACCCCAATTCAGATCTATATAAAATGACACCAACGTCACTTTTGCAAGCGTCGGCGCTGCGATCCGCGTCAGATATACCAAATTTTGATTATTTCCGCCGCCGCGCAAACGCCATATCTGTTCCGTGACGAATACGTCACGGTTGTCCGGTGCACCCCCACACCGCTCCGGAACCCGTTGCCCACCGAGAGATTCCCCTTTGTCTGTCGGTGGGCTCAAACTTTGTTTTTCATGACAATGATGATCAGATCGGTTTAGCGGCCGAGTTCTTTCATCGCGCCGTCGAGACCCTCCAGGGTCATCTCGAACATCCGGTCCGGACCGATCAGTTCACGGATCAGCTGGATTGAGCCCGTATATTCCCAGGCCCCGGATTTGACCGGATTGAGCCAGGCAAAGTTCGGATACTGTTCGACAAAACGCTGGATCCAGAGCCCGCCAGGCTCCTCATTCCAGTGCTCGACCGAGCCACCGGCATAAGTGATCTCATACGGACTCATGGTTGCGTCACCGACCACGATCACCTTGTATTCGCTCGGATATTTATGCAGCACATCCCAGGTTGGAATGACATCATTGCGGCGTCGGCGATTGTCTTTCCATAAGCCTTCATAAGGGCAATTGTGGAAATAATAATATTCCAAATTCTTGATCTCCGTGCGTGCCGCAGAGAACAATTCCTCCATCACTTTGACATGCGGGTCCATCGAACCGCCGACATCCATCAGCAGCAGCACCGAGACCGTGTTGCGGCGCTCGGGACGCATTTCGATATCCAGATAACCCTGGCGCGCCGTGTTCTTGATGGTCGCATCCAGATCCAGCTCATCCGGGGCGCCGGTGCGGGCCCATTTGCGCAGCCGCTTCAGAGCCACCTTGATATTGCGGGTGCCGAGCTCGACACTGTCATCATAATTCTTGAATTCGCGCTTGTCCCAGACCTTGGTGGCGCGGCGATGGCGCGACTTGTCCTGGCCGATGCGGACCCCTTCCGGGTTATAGCCGTTCGCACCGAAAGGAGAGGTGCCGCCGGTGCCGATCCATTTATTGCCGCCCTCGTGACGCTTCTTCTGCTCTTCGAGCCGCTGTTTCAGCGTTTCCATCAGCTTCTCGAACCCGCCCATGGCCTCGATCTCTGCCATTTCTTCCGGCGACAGGAATTTCTCGGTCATCTTGCGCAGCCATTCTTCCGGCAGGTCCTGCGATTCAATCGCGTCGCCGAGGCTGTCCAGACCCTTGAAGACATGGCCGAACACCTTGTCGAACTTGTCGATATTGCGCTCATCCTTCACCAGAGCGGCACGCGCGAGATAGTAGAAATCCTCGACATCGCGATCGATCACGCCCTTATCCATGGCCTCCATCAGCGCCAGATACTCTTTCAGAGTGACCGGGACTTTCGCTTCGCGGAGTTCATTGAAGAAGTTGAGAAACATGGGGCGCTCCTGACGTTCACGTTAAAGGTAACCCTTGTGGCCCGGATTTCCAAGGGTGTCGTGGCGTGAGACGTGGGGTTCGGGCAGGCCAAGAGGCCCGACTGTCCGGTGGGTCAGCGGTGATCTACGTGAATTCGGCGCGCCTCTGAGGGTGGGATCAGGGCTCCCATCCGGGTTGCAGGCTGTCGCGGGCCAATCTGTCGAGCCACCACAAGGCGCGCTGCTCCGCCGATTTTTTCTGGCGTCGGCGCGCACCAGGCGGGCGTCCGACGCCAAGGGGGTGATACCGGCTGCAAGCGGTTCTCGCCTTGTCGGCTGCGCGGGCCAGCCAGCGCGCCATCCTTGCGGTGTGATAGTCCGGTCGTCGCATGACATCGAGCAGGGCGCGGGCGCGA
>JBCCCT010000158.1:0-8015 GCA_039033355.1 Pseudomonadota bacterium
GCTTCTTTGGCCCGGGCATCCCGAAACGCGCGCACCGACTCAGCCAGCACCTGATGCTGCTTGCGGTCCATCATCTCGGCCCAGCGCCGCGCTTTTTGCCGCGAGATCCATTGGATCAACCGGTTGCCCTGTCGATCGCGCCACCTTTGAAAATCCGAGCCTGGATGCAGCAAAGGCATGTCGATCAGTTCGACTGTCTGCGCCTTGGATACCGTGTCTGCCATACATGTTCCCCCACGAAACGCGTTTTGCCTGCGGCCAGAGTGTAGTGTATGCTCAACAATCTGTCATGTTGAGCGAAGCCATGTCTAAGGAAAAGGCGGTACAGCGCGCGCATTTGCTGGTCGAAAGATCAGTCGAGTTGAAGCGTTTTCGAAAGGCCTATCCCGGCAGTGGCGAACGGTTCCGCGAAATTGAGAAAATCGCACCGGATGAGCTGAAACCCATCCTGGGTCATGTGGTCGAATTGATGAGTCTGCCAGATGAAGACGAGGATCAGGCGCTGAGCCAGTTCTTCGGTTTTACCGGCGCCGAAGCCAGGCTGGCCGCCTATTTGATGGCGGGCGGCAGCCTTTCTGCCTTTGCCAAAGCACATGGCATCAGCCGCAATACCGCGCGCAATCAGCTTCAAGTCGTCTTCCAGAAAACAAATGTGCGCCGACAGGCCGAACTGGTCGCCCTGTTGCGCGATACGCTCAGTTCCCTGTCCTGATCAGATCCGGCGCTAAAGCAGGCCTTCCGCTCGCAATCGCGCCTCAAATCCAGCCGCGTCCTGAAAGTGATGCACCTTGATGCCGAGCTGTTCTGCCGCCGCGCAATTACGCTCGCTATCGTCAGAGAATAAAACATCGCCCGGATCCGGATTTCCCATTCGGGCGAGCGCGATCTCATAGATGCGGCGCTCTGGCTTTACAGTTTTCTCAGCGCCTGACACCACGATGTCCCGCAAAAGCTTGATCATCGGGAACGCATCGAACGTCTCCTGGGCAGTCTCTGCCGGTATGTTGGATAAGCCGTAAAGCGGCACACGGGCCTCTTCCAGACGTGCCATCAAACACGGTATCCCTGGAACATAGCCCTCAAACATGTCGAGCCAGCGCGTCCGCCAGGCCCGGATTTGCGATTCATATTGCGGATATTGAGCGATGAGCGGCTCGGCATTGTCAGCCATAGAAACGCCGCGATCGTGATGAACATGCCAATCCATGTTGCAGACATCGCGCACAAAGGCCTCAGCCTCAGCTTCATCATCGAAAAGCTGGCGATACAGCCGGAGTGGTTGCCAATCGACAACCACATTCCCAAGGTCGAATAAAACGATGCGAGCGCTCATCTCAAATGAGGCTCAGCTGTTCATCTCGGACTCAGCCCTGTTTTGCTTTGAAACGGGGATCAGTCTTGTTGATGATATAGGTCCGGCCACGGCGGCGAACGACCTTGCAGTCACGATGGCGCGACTTGAGTGCTTTGATCGAGGATTTCACTTTCATGGCTTTTGCCCAAACGTTAGAACTGTTTTCACGAAAGCGCGGGACATACACATGTGGCCCGACTGAGTCAATCACGGCTTACAGGCTTGTCCGCAGAGGGGGACGATTGATGAGCGATTTTCTGATGAAACGGCCTTTATACGGGCTGCTAGCTGGCGCCGCGCTGATGACGGCATGCGCCTCGACCCCGCAAAGCAGCGATGGCGGCTCGACGGTCGGGTCGGGTCCGGGTGGCGGCGAGGTCGTCATTACAGTGCCGTCCATTCCCCCGTTTGAAGCCTCGGGCAATGCCAGCATGGATGCCTGGCGGGATGATTTTGCCGCCCGGGCATTGGCCGCGGGGCGCGATCCCGGCATCGTTCACGCCACACTGTCGAGCATTTCACCGCTTGACCTCTATCTCGGCGAGGATGCCAGCATCGCCAAGACCGATGTTGCGGATCAAGCCGAATTCGCCAAACCGATCTGGGATTATGTCGACTCAGCCGTCACCGAAGGCCGCAAGACCCGCGGCGCGCAGCGCCTCACCGATCTGATCGCGACATTCGATCGGATTGAAGCCGCCTATGGCGTCGATCGCGAAGCGATTACCGCCATCTGGGCGATGGAAACCAATCTTGGCTCCTATATCGGCAATTTCGACGCTGCCAACACGCTCGCCAATATGGCGGTGGAAGGCCGGCGGCGGACCCTGGCCGAGAGCGAACTGATTGCGCTGATGAAATTGCAGGAACGCGGCGATGTCTCGCGTGACGATCTGGTCTCCGGCTGGGCCGGTGCAATGGGCCAGACCCAGTTCATGCCGTCCACCTTCCTCACCTATGCCGTCGATTTCGATGGCGATGGCAAAAAGGATTTGTGGAACAGCGCCCCGGATGCGCTTGCCTCAGCCGCCAATTATCTGCGTGCCTCCGGCTATCAAAAAGACTTGCCCTGGGGCACTGAAGTGCTGGCACCGGGCGATTTTGACTGGTCACTCGCCGATGGCGAAGATCGTCGATTGTCGACCTGGATGAGTTATGGCGTCTCGCCGATGGCGGGTGGGACCTTCGCCGCGCCCGATTCGGATTATGCTGAACTCTGGCTGCCAACCGGGGCGACCGGTCCGAAATATCTTCTGTTCAAGAATTTTGATGTCTTCAAAGCCTATAACCGGTCCGACAGTTACGCCTTCTCGGTCGGCCTTCTGACCGATGGCGTGACCGGTCAGAATGGGCCGGTTGCCGTCTGGCCAACAGAACTGGAATTGCTGACCCGGCGCGACATCATGGTGTTGCAGGACAATCTCAACCGGCTCGGCTTTGATGCTGGCGCTGTGGACGGCATTGCCGGACGCGGCACCAAGGGCGCGCTCAGACGGTTCCAGAAAGCGAACGCGATTGTTCCAGCCGATGGTTATCCGACCACGATCGCCTTGGATCAGGTGCTGGCGGCCAACTAGCCCTCGACCTCGTCGGCCTCGCCGACCCCGGGTGCAATCGCTTTCCAGGCAAACAGCGCCATCGCGATCAGCAAGCCAACACAGATCCAGAATGGCAATGACGGGTCGACAAATTCATACAGGAACAGCCCGAAAAGCGGCGTGATGATATAGCCCATGCCATTGGCCGAAATCACCAGGCCGGCAACATTGCCCTGCAATTGCGGCGACACCGCCAGCGAGGCCCCGCTGGAAAAGCCGGGCCGGGTCAGGCCCTGACCGATCCCGAGAAAGAACTGAGCGAAGATCAAGGTCGCGAAATCCTGCGCCGGAATCAGGATCAGGGCCCCGATCAGCAATGGGATACAGCCCGTAATCATCAGCGTTTTATTCTTCAGCTTCAGATAGGGAATCAGCACCAGTTGCGCGGTCATCACGGCCATCGCGCCAACCATGAAGGCTGGGCCTGTATACTTCGCGGCATCAGCGCCGGTCACATTCAATTTATCCATGACCGCGAAGACGAAGACTTGCGTCAATATTCCGGTGACCAGAGACAGGGTCACCGCATAGGCCAGGAAGGGCAGGACGTTTCGCGATCGCCACAAACCGATCGCGCCCGGAACCGGGTCGATCTTAGTCGCATCCTGAATCGGTTCGCGATTTTCCGGCAGGAAATTCCACAGCAGGATCGACATCAATCCGGCCATGATACAAGTGATCAGCATTGGGCTGAGCAAGCCATAATTGGCCACCAGGACGGCCGCAAAGGCCGGGCCGACCACAGTCCCGAAACTGAAGCCGGACGTGATAAACGCAATCTGACTTTGCCGCTCATTCGGTTCCGTGCGGTCGGCGACATAGGCCTGTGCGGAGGGGCTGGACCCAGATCCGATCAGACCAAACACAGATCGTGACAGAGCGAGACACGCGAAAATCGCAAACGGCGCCGTGATCCATTCCGAAATCGCCGCCCAGGACGATATCAGAAGCAGGAACATGGACAGCGAATAGCCGGCCAGGCCGAACGAAGCGATGCGCCGCCGTCCATACTGGTTCGACCGCTTGCCCCAGAATGGAGAAGAGAGCGACCAGCACAAAGCGGACAGGGAAAAGATCGCGCCCGCCATCCAGTCCGGCAGCTCCAGCGTCCGCGTCAACGGCGGAATCACCGCAGCGATCAGCATTGTATTGCCCGCCCCGATCGCCATCAGCGAGAAGAAGAGCAGAAAAAACGCCCCGCGCCGATTGGGCTGAGGCGTTAAATCAGAAGAGGCCGAGTCCGCATTCATGCGCCCTCTTTGAGCCGATGCGCGACAAAATCAAGACATGACGCAGGGCTTTTTCGGGGTCGCAACCGGTTCGAAAGGAAATTCTGAAAGGGTGACGCAGAATGTGTGAGATCCTGCCCAAATGATTCAGTTGCTCGGATTTGCGATTGTCTTGCTGGTCGTGTCCGGCGCGCTGCTGGTCAGCGGCGGTCCCGCCGTGTTTGCGGCCCTGCCCTTCG
Source organism: Pseudomonadota bacterium (assembly GCA_039033355.1). Classification (GTDB taxonomy): domain Bacteria; phylum Pseudomonadota; class Alphaproteobacteria; order Caulobacterales; family Hyphomonadaceae; genus Henriciella. Next base: position 4,421 of record JBCCCT010000158.1, read on the forward strand.
AGCTTGCCTTGATTGGCGGCGCTGCGATTGGCACGGTGATGATCGGCAATTCCGCACCCGTCGCGAAAGCGGCCTTTGTCGGCTTCGGGCGTGCGCTGTCTGGCGCGAAATGGACGAAAAGTGATTATGCGGGCCTGCTCACCTTGATGCACGAACTGACACGGCGGGCACAGCGTGGCGGCATTGTTGCCATCGAGCAGGATATTGAACACCCCGAACGCTCCGAGCTGTTCGCGACGCAACCGCGGCTGCAACAGGATCCACAAGCGGTTGGGTTGATCTGTGACAGTTTCCGATTGCTGGCTCTGGACCCTGGCATGCGGGAACAGTCCGTTTCCTATCTCCAGGACACGGTCGGTGAGATCGTCGAGGCGCGGCAACGCGCCGTCACGGCCTTGCAAACCCTGGCCGATGCTTTGCCAGCGCTCGGCATCGTTGCGGCTGTCCTCGGCATTATCAAGACCATGGCAATGATTGACCAATCGACCGCCGTGCTGGGCGAAATGATCGCCGCGGCGCTGCTGGGCACGTTTCTTGGCGTCTTCCTGGCTTATGGCCTGGTCGGACCGATCGCCAACCGGTTCGGACAGATTGTCGAAGAAGAAGCGGTCTATCTCGATACGATCGCCCGCATTATCACCGGCTACACCCAGGGTATTGCACCAAGAACGTCCATCGAAATGGCCCGGGCCAGCCTGCCCGTGGGACTCCGCCCGGACGTGTCGGACCTCGACTCGCGATTGAAAGTGGTCCGGCTCGAACAGGCCGCCTGATCCGCGGTTTCGTTTACGGTTGAGCCGAAATTTCCAAAATCGATTTAAACTCGCATCAAATCAGACCTGAGATAAAGCCGTCTGTGATGGGATGGAGGACGCGTTGATCCAGGTCATGAATTCAAATGCTTCAGGCGCTGAGAGTGATGCCTGGCTGAACGGCCTTTCAAGCACGCTCGCCAAAGGCTTGTGCGGGATCATAGCGGTCCTGGTGGCGATCAAAGCCGCTGCCTATACGCCAAGTGTGCCCGAATTGTTCGTGCACGAGCAACACTTCGTGCGAATTCTGGCCTTCACGGCGTTAACCGTGTGGATTGCCCTGTCCATTGGTATTCAACGACGCGGCGCTGCCGCGATCATCGCTCTGGCCTTCGCTATTTTCGTTGAGATGTTTCTGGTACCGGCGCGCGAAGTGGCCGTCCCAAGCATTGTTTCCGCCAATCTGGGCATCGTTCTCGCCTATTGCGGATTGCAACTTTACAGCCTTTCCAGAGAAACGCCGCAGCAAAGCTAAACTGCAGGCGGGCCGATCAAAACACTAGCCATTGTCAAAAGACCATCCTACTCTCATTGATAAGGTTCAATGGGGAGTTTGGGCTTGTCTCGATTTGAAGATCTCATCTCGACAGTCGCGCATTATCAGGCTTTGGCGGCTGAAAATTACACGCGCGTTCGGACGCTCGCCGAGGAGTTACGGGCCGGCCTTTGCGCGCATATCGGCTCAAAAGATGGGGTCTGCGTCCGTCTGGTGCCGCCTGCCGGCGCTTTTGAGGCCAAGGATTATGGCGATCAGGCCTTTTCCATCCCACCTCAAGGCTTTCGGCCTTTAGGCGCCATTCTGTTTGGTCTGGCGGTACGGGTCTCAATGGGGACGGATTGGATGCGAGTCACCATTCAATGCCAGAAGATTGGCGATGAGTTTATCGCTCAGATCGTTGGCGGCGAAGAATACCGGCTCAGCATTCCCCTGAAGGAGAATGATCCTGAGCCCTTTTATGATCACATTTATGACCACGTCCTGGACTGGTTCAAAACCCAGATCGAACGCTATGAGGCGGGCGATTATGGCGGCCGGGAAATCGGCTTCGATTTCTCTCGCAGCGAGACCGACACCCTGGTCTGACCAGGGCGCGAAGGGCTGAGCCATGGAGATTGGACTTCTTCTCGCAAGCGGCGCCGGGCAAAGCGTGATCTTTGCCTGCGCGCTGATTGGCGCATTGGGAGTCGGCGCACAATGGCTCGGTTGGCGCTTGCAGGCCCCCGCCATTGTGTTGATGTCATTGGCTGGTCTAGCGGTCGGACCGCTCTGGTCGGTGGCCTTTGGCGAACCGCTGCTCGATCCACAAGCGACCTTCGGGGATGTGTTCAGGCCGATTGTCTCCCTGGCGGTTGCGGTGATCCTGTTCGAAGGCGGCCTGGTGCTGAAATTCGAAAATCTGCGCGAAGCGGGCGCCGCGGTGCGCCGCATGATCTTTGTCGGCGGTCCCCTGGCCTGGCTGCTGGGAACCTTCGCCGCGCGGTATGCGGCTGGCCTGGACTGGGCCAGCGCAACGGTCTTCGCAGGGGTCATGGTGGTGACCGGACCGACGGTGATTATTCCCCTACTGCGCCAATCCAAGCTTGGCGGCCGTCCGGCGCAATTCCTCAAATGGGAAGGCATCGTGAACGACCCGATCGGGGCTCTGTTCGCGGTCGCCGCGTTCGAATTCATTCGCGTCGCTTCAGAAGGCCAGAGCCTGTTCGGCGCCGGTCTGTGGATCATCATGGCGGCCTGTTACGGGATCATACTGGGCGTGGTCTTTGGCTGGTTGATGTCCAAGGCGTTCCGTGAAGGCTGGACCCCGGAATATCTCAAAGCCCCGCTCATCCTGGCCTCGATCATCCTCTGCTACACGCTGGCCGAGATGTTCCAGAAAGAGATCGGCCTCGTCGCCGTAACAGCCTACGGAATGATGCTTGGCAATTCCAAGCTGGCGGGCCTGACCGAACTTCAGAAATTCAAGGAAGATATCGCTATTCTCCTGGTGTCAGGCGTGTTCGTGATGCTCACAGCCGACCTCACCCCGGCGATTATCGCGCAGGCGATCAATATCAACACGCTCGCCTTCCTGCTCTGCATGCTGTTTGTGGTGCGGCCGCTTTCGGTCTGGATCGCCACGTACGGCACACTGTCGCGCAAGGAAGCGATCCTTCTCGGCTGGATCGCGCCGCGCGGGATTGTGGCGGTCGCGGTGTCTGGCCTGTTCGGATCCCTGCTGGTCGACCTGTCCCGCGAAGGGCGGTTCTTCTTCTCCGGCGCTGATCAGATCACGCCGCTGGCCTTTGCCATGGTGTTCACGACCGTGGTCATGCATGGCTTCACGATCGGCCCTCTGTCGCGGGCGCTGGGACTGGCGCGCAAGGAAAAGCCCGGAGTGCTGATCGTCGGGGCCAATGCCTGGAGCGTGCAATTCGCCCGCGCGCTGGAACAGAGCGATATCGAAGTCATCGTCGCAGACAGCAATTATCGCCGCCTGAAATCGTCGCGCGATGCGGGTCTCGATATTTTCATGGGCGAAGTCCTGTCTGAGGATGCTGAGATCAAACTGGATCATGCCCGGTTCTCAACCGTGATCGCCTTGTCGACCAATGATTCCTATAATGCGCTGGTCTGCAGCCATTTTGCGCCTGAAGTTGGCCGACACATGGTCTACCAGCTCTCGATCAATGATGATGAAGAGAATGATGATCGCGGCCTGAGCTCGAATGCGCGCGGCCGGACGCTGATCCGACGCGGCCGCACCTATGACAGCCTGATCCGGGACCAATATCGCGGCTGGGAA
>JBCCCT010000159.1:0-7980 GCA_039033355.1 Pseudomonadota bacterium
CTGGCCCGCTTCAGCACGCTTCGCTCCTGGCTCAGCCAATGGGGCTATGACACCACCAATGCGACCGGGCTCGGCAATGCCGCCCGGATCACTTGTCCGGTTCTGGTCATCAACAATACGGCCGACCTGGCCTGCACGCCAAGCCATGCACAGCGCCTGTTCGAAGCTGTGGGGCATGACGACAAGGAGCATCACGATATCAAGGATGCTGATCATTATTATATCGAACGCCCGGACCTGTTGCCGGAAGCCGTAAAGATCTGTTCCGACTGGTTGACCCGAAAGGGCTTTGCCGACTGATTTCAGGTTGGCGCTGGCCCATCTCTACACTAGCCTTGCTTTATGGACGCTGCAGAAACCCTCGCCAAACATATCGACGCCGCCAAACGAGTGGTGATTTTCACCGGTGCCGGTATCTCCACAGAAAGCGGCATCCCCGATTTTCGCTCACCCGGCGGGGTCTGGTCCAAGATGCAGCCCATCTATTTCCAGGATTTCGTTTCCGATCGCGATGCGCGACGAGAAGGCTGGCGCCGCGTGTTTGAGCGCACCGCCGGATGGACCGGCGCAAACCCGAATGCGGGCCACCATGCCATCGCGAAACTGGTCGACATGGGCAAGGTGACCAGCGTCGTGACGCAAAATGTCGACAATTTGCACCAGGATGGCGGTGTCCCGGATGAGAAGATCATTGAAGTTCACGGGAACGCATCGTACGCCAAGTGTCTAAACTGCGGAAAACGACATGAATACAAGACGCTAAGGCCGCGCTGGGAAGCAGACGAAGACATTACATGTGATTTTTGCGGCGGCCTGGTCAAATCCGCGACCATCTCGTTCGGGCAGGCCATGCCGGAGGACAAGATGACCTTTGCGGAGAGCGAAGCCCTGTCTTGCGACCTGATGATTGCCATCGGCTCGTCGCTGGTGGTTTATCCCGCCGCCAATATCCCGCTCATCGCCAAGCAGAATGGCGCGAAATATATCATCATCAATCGCGAAGCGACCGAGCATGATGTCTATGCCGATCTGGTGCTGAATACCGAAATCGGGCCGCTGCTGCGCGAAACCATGTCACAGCTCGGGACACCACTGGAATGACAGACGCCTGGATCAAGGCGCTCCGGTTCGCCGCCCTTCCGAACGCCGCCAAGGTGACATTCGAACGCCGGAAAGTGACCGAGAATGGCACGCCGACCACACACTACAAATTGGCCTCTGTGTCGATTGAGGGACAGGTGATCGGCGATGATCGTGATTATGACCTGCTAAAGGCGGCTCTGTCGCCGCTGGAAGCGCTGGCCGAAACCTATGATCACGCAGATTTGACCCTGGAGCTGGACCTGCAATCCAACCGTTTGTCCGGTTTACCGGCCAGCCGCAAACTGTAGCATTTACAACAGTCTGCTGACAACGCGGTCACGAGTCTTCCCACGCGCCCGGATCTGTGCTTTTAGCACGCATCTCGCACTGCACAAAAATCCTTTACCCAAGGGCAGGCAATACCCATATATGCATAGCAGGCGGGGCCTGCCACGTAGATTTCGATAGGGAGGACGAGCTTTGCTGGTCAACATGTTGAAGGGAAAATTACACGCGGCAACTGTCACACAGTGCGACGTTTACTATGAGGGTTCGGTCTCGATCGACCAGGATCTGCTCGACGCCGCCGGCATTCTGCCGCATGAGCGTGTTGATATCTGGAACATCACCAATGGCGAGCGGATCTCCACCTATGCGATCGAAGCCCCCCGTGGCTCTCGCACGATTGGCGTGAATGGCGGCGCCGCCCGCAAGTTCGCGCTGGGCGACCGCGTCGTGATTGCGGCCTTTGTCCAGATGGAAGCCGAAATGGCGCGTCAGCATAAGCCGCAAGTCGCACTGATGGACGAGCAGAACAATTTCAAGACCCCGAGCACTGCCTATTAAGCGCTCGCGTTCCTGACCCGTAGAGTAAAGTTGCGTTTTGGAAGCCCGCCTAATTGGCGGGCTTTCTCAATTCAAATGTGACATTCACGGTGACGGAATAGCCAACTTCCCCGGATGCGATTGGTGTCGAACGATCCATGCTGCGCGCCTCAGCCATCATGGCCATGGGTTGCGGACTGAAGCCGCCACTCTCCGAAATCGTCACCACGCGCGCGACTTCATAGCCGGACGCGGACGCATAGAGTTCGGCCCGAGAGATGGCATCCTTCATGGCGATTTCGCGCGCCGCATTCTTGGCCGCACGATCATCCTCAAGCGCGAAACGCAGCCCATTAAACGTATTGCCGCCAGCCGAAACCAGCGTATCCATCGTCTCGCCCAGCGTGTCGAGATTACGTACGCGCACACTCAGCTGGTTCGAGGCTTGATAGCCGGTCAGACGCGGCTGGCCATTTGACCGGCTGGAATAATCATATTGCGGCTGCAGCGAGAAATTCGACGTCTGCATGTCGCTGCGATCAATATTGGCCGCAGCGAGCGCATCAAAGACGCCATTCATCGCCGTCGCATTGGCGCTCATCGCCGCCTGCGCGGTTTCGCCCTGGGTCTGAACGCCGGCATTGAGGAAGGCAATGTCGGGCTCGCGGTTCACCGACCCTTCTGCCGACAGGGTCAACGTGGTTTCCGGCTGGATCGAATTTGGATGGGTCGTCTCGATCGGATCGGCATTTGGCGTAATGGTCGGTTCCGGCACCGCGCTCGCCGTCGCTTCGATCGGCTCAGCCCCGGTGGGTGTGGCCTCGCCTTGCCCGCCACCACACGCGGCCAGAGTGACCAGGGTAAGGCCGGAAAACCCGGCCAACAGGCTCGATTTGAAATTCACAGTCATGCATCCCTCCATACGGGTAAAAAACTTGCAGTCTCTATTGAATTGCGCCATTGCGGCGAGATCAAGTCTGGCGTTTTATACGTCTGTTCATCTTGGACCGAATCTGGAGTCCAGGGCCTGTAGCTCAGTTGGTTAGAGCGGACCGCTCATAACGGTCTGGTCGGGGGTTCAAGTCCCTCCGGGCCCACCACTCCTTGCAGAATATTGTCGCCATCCCGCAACCACGCTAGGCTGCGGCGCATGCGTCGCATCGACATTATGTCAGGCGATTTCAAGGTCGCCCCGCACGCCGTGCTTGCTGAAGCGCTGCAAGAGGGGCCGTTTGCGCGCGTGAAAGTGCCGCTGTTTGGTCTGCTGCCCGCGGCCCTGACGCATGAAACCGTGCAGATGGTGCTGAAACGGTCCGAGACTTTTGCTCTGGACGCGCGCAATGCCGGGCACAATCGGGCCTTCGGGTTGCCCTTTATTCCGAAATCCCTGCGCCTGCTTTCCAACAATATCCTGTCCCTGGATGATCCCGATCATCAGAGATTGCGCCGCCTCGCGGACGCGCCGTTTCGCCGGGCGGCGATTGAAATGCAGCGCAAACGGGTCGGCGCATTTGTCGATGAATATCTCGATCAGATCGCCGCACAGGACCTTGCCGAAGCCGACCTTGCCGAAACCGTGTTCCGGCCCCTGCCCTTGCGTGTGATCAGCGAATTGCTCGGCCTCACGGATGGCGCAAAGGCCCGGCTCATGCAAATCATGTCCGGCTTTTCCGCTGGATCCTCGACCTGGGCTATCTTGCGCGCCCTGTCTGGCATGGGCGGGGTGATCAAACAGCTGCGAGAGGAAATCGAGCGGGCCCGCAAGGATCCACGACCGGGCCTGCTCAGCGACTTGATCCATGCCGAGGCCGAAGGCGGCCAGATGAGCGAGGATGAACTGGTCTCACTCGTCCTGGTCCTGTTTGTCGCCGGGCATGATACGACGACAAATCTGTTGTCGAGCGGACTGTTCACACTGCAGACCGAGACTGGCGCCTGGAAGACCGCGCTGACCCTGGATGAAGATGGCTGGCGTGTCGCGGTCGATGAATTGATGCGGTTCGCCATGCCGGTCCACATGACCAAGCCGCGTTTTCTGATCGAGGATACGGAGATTGCAGACGTGCCCTTTAAGCGCGGTGACAAGATCATTGCCTTGCTCGGCGCAGCTAATCTTGATCCGACCGAGTTTGAAGCGCCACTTACCCTGGATCTCACACGGCGTCCCAACCGGCATACCGGATGGGGCGGTGGCCCGCATATCTGCCTCGGTCTGCATCTCGCCAAGATGGAAGCGGAACTGGTCCTGTCCCGGATTGCAGCGCGATGGCCAGACCTGGTTCTGGGCGATGGGCTGAAATGGTCCAAAAGGATCGGAACGCGAGGTCTGGACGCCATGCCGGTGCGATTGACTGGCTGATCCGTCAGAACGAGTCAGACGCCAGCACCCGCTTTACTCTGCGGCCGCCTTTTCCGCCGCACCCGCCAGGAACCCGCCCGATTGGCGCGCCCAGAGATCAGCATAGAGCCCGCCGGTTTCCAACAATTCGGCATGCGTGCCCATTTCGGTAATGCCGCCATTGTCGAGCACGACCAGTCGATCCATCGCCGCAATGGTCGACAGCCGATGGGCAATGGCGATCACGGTCTTGCCTTCCATCAGGCTGAATAGGTTTTGCTGGATCGCGGCCTCGACTTCGGAATCCAGCGCCGAGGTGGCTTCATCCAATACCAGGATGGGGGCATCCTTCAGGAAGATACGCGCAATCGCGATGCGCTGACGCTGGCCGCCCGATAGTTTGACTCCGCGCTCCCCAACCTGGGCGTCGAGCCCTTTGCGACCTTTCGCGTCTTCAAGATGGTGAATGAAGTCTGCCGCATCGGCACGCTCGATCGCGGCCCACACTTGTTCATCGGTCGCCTCGGGCACGCCATACATGATGTTCTCGCGGATCGACCGGTGCAGAAGCGATGTGTCCTGGGTGACCATGCCAATGTGCTGGCGCAGCGAGGCCTGCGTGACATCACGAACCGACTGACCATCAATCGTAATGTCGCCGCGCTCGACATCATAGAAACGCAGCAGCAGGTTGACCAAGGTCGATTTGCCAGCGCCGGAGCGACCGACCAGGCCGATCTTTTCGCCGCCGGCGACATTGAGATCGAGCGCCTCAATCACTCCGCTTTCCTTGCCATAGTGAAAGCCGACCGTCTCGAACCGGATATTGCTATCGGTGACGCGCAGCGCAGTGGCGCCTGCTTTGTCTTCCACGGCGCGGCGTTTGGACATCATCGCCATGCCATCATAGACAACGCCAATATTCTCAAACAGGGCCGAGACTTCCCACATCACCCATTGCGACATACCGACAATACGCAAGGCGAGGCCAAGCCCGACCGCGATTGCGCCAACCGTCACCGCACCATCCATCCAGAACAGAATGCCGAGCGTCCCGATCGAGATGACGCAGATCGCATTGTTCAAATGGACCAGCGAGTAGAAGGCGGTGATCAGCCGGAACTGGCTGAATACGGTCAGAAGGAACGTCTTCATGCTGGCGCGGGCATAGGCCCGCTCGCCGCCGGCATGGGCGAACAGTTTGACGGTGGCGATATTCGTATAGCTGTCGACAATCCGGCCGGTCATGTCGGAGCGGGCATCGGCTTGTTCTTCCGCCACCTTGGTCAGGCGCGGCACGAAGAAAGAGATCAGCCCGATATAGATGATCAGCCAGACGGCCAGCGGCGCCGCCAGCCGCAAGTCGGCACTGGCAATGAGAAAGACCATGGTGATGAAGAAGACCGAGACATAGACAAAGACGTCCAGCAGTTTGATCATCACTTCGCGCACCGCTAGCGCAGTCTGCATGACCTTGGCACCGACCCGGCCAGCGAACTCGTCAGAGTAGAAGCCGATCGACTGACCAAGCAGATAAGTGTGCATCCGCCAGCGCGCGCTCATGGGGAGATTGCCATACATGACCTGGTGCACGATCAGGCCCCAGGCAAAATGGCCGAGCGGCATGGCGAACATGACCACAACCACCATGCCTGCGAGCAGCCAGCCATAATCGCTCATGAAGGTTTCGGGATCCGAGGTGGCGAGCCAATCAACAATCTGTCCGAGAAACCCGAACAGCAGAACTTCGCTGATGCCGATCAGGGCCGACAGCACGGCCATGATGATCAGCCAGGGCCGCGCGTCGCGGATATAATGCGAGGTAAACGCCCACAGGCGCGCGGGCGGCATGTCCGTGCGCGTCTCCGGAAAGGGGTCCAGGCGTCTCTCAAAGAATCCATACATGGGGCGCCGCTATCGCATAGACGGGCGCTCCGCTCAATCGGGACGGGCAAAATGTTTGGAGAGTTTCAGGCCCTGGCCCTGATAATTGCTGGTCTTGCCACCATAAAGCGCCTTTGGCCTGGTCGCCATCGGCTCATAGATCAGTTTGGCAACCGGCTGACCGTGTTCGAGGACAAAAGGCACATCCCGCGAGCGGACTTCCAGTACGGCCCGGCTGCCGCCCTGATTGGTCCCGAAGCCGGGATCAAAAAAGCCGGCATAATGGGCCCGAAACTCGCCAAGCTCCGGCGCGATAGGGGCCATTTCGGCGGCTTTGCCGGCCGGGACTTTCACCGTTTCGCGGCTGGCAAGAATGTAGAATTCCTCCGGATCGAGGATCAACCGTCCGCCGCGTGCATAAAGCGGCTCCCAGAATTGGTGCACCTCATGTTGGCCAATCCCGCGCAGATCGATCAGGCCGCCATGCCGCTTGGCGCGCCAGCCAACCGGCGCCCCTTCCGGCTGGTCGAGGTCGATCGAAACGGTCTTCTCGGTAACGTTTTCACTTTGGCCGCGGCGCAGACGCAATTGGGCCAGCCGGTCGCCTGGTCGCACCAGGATCGGGAAGGTGCGCGGACTGATCTCCAACCAGAGTGGTCCGGAATAGCCCATCGGCACGTCGTCAAACGCCTTGGAGCGATTGGTCACGACCCGGGTGAAGACGTCGATCCGTCCTGTCGAGCTCTTCGGATTGGCACGCCCGGACACACCGGCAGGCAGACGCAATCGCTCTTGCAAGGGGACGACATAGACGCAGCCGGTTTCCAGCACCGCACCTTGCGGGGTCAGCTCAATCCGATGCAATTCCGTGCCTGGTGCCGCCAGCACGTCACTGACGCTGCGCCCGCCTCCAGGCAGAAAGCTGGCGCGAATACGATGAGCTTCAAAACCCAGACGCAAATCCAGGCTGGCTGGTTGAATTTGATCATCATCCAGCGCGCTTTTTGATTTGATCGCGCCGCTCTCAAACAGTGCTGACAGCTCACGATCTGCCAAAACGCCCAGTTTTCCATCCGCCATGGCTTGATCCCTTTACCCCGTAAGGCTTATGACGATGCGCTTCGAATGCAAAGGATTTCGCGATGACGAAACGCAGTGATGATTGGGCCCTTGCCACCAAATTGGTGCGCCAAGGTACAATGCGCTCCGAATTTGGCGAAACCTCCGAGGCCATGTTCCTGACCTCCGGCTATGCCTATGCCAGCGCTGAACAGGCGGCGGCGCGGATGGCCGGGGACGAAGAGGGCTATGTTTATTCGCGCTATGGCAACCCGACCAATCAGATGCTGGCCGAGCGTCTGGCTGCGCTGGAAGGCGCTGAGACCTGTCGCGTAACGGCCTCCGGCATGGGCGCGATTTCGTCCGCGATGATCGCGCCATGCAGCACTGGCGACCGGGTCGTCGCAGCGAGTGCGCTATTTGGCTCCTGCCGCCACATCTGTTCGACGATTCTGCCGCGATACAGTGTTGAGACGGAATTTGTGAATGGCAGCGATCTCGACGCCTGGAATAAGGCCTTGTCCAAACCCACGCGCCTGGTTCTGATCGAAAGCCCGTCCAATCCGCTGCTCGAGGCCGTCGACATTGCGGCCGTTGCCGAGCTTGCACACCAGGCCGGCGCCTTGCTGGTCGTCGACAATGTGTTTGCCACTCCGGTCTTGCAAAAGCCGCTGGAGCTGGGCGCAGACATTGCCGTCTATTCCGCGACCAAGCACATGGATGGACAGGGGCGCGTCCTGCTGGGCGCCATTCTTGGTCAGAGCGAGTTTATCGAAGAGCATATCGATCCC
>JBCCCT010000160.1:0-7882 GCA_039033355.1 Pseudomonadota bacterium
GCGGGTCAAACCAAAATCGCTCGAAACCCGGATCGAGCAGCAGAATGAAGTGCTCAGCAAAGCCGCGCTTTATGTCAAACCCGGCGGCCGATTGCTCTATGCGACCTGTTCTTTCCTGGTCGAAGAGGATGAGGACCGGGTCGATGCTTTCCTGGCCGCGCATCCGGGCTGGGTCCAGGAGGATGCGGTTCAGCATGCGGAGGCCAGCGGTCTGCTGACCGATGAGGGGGTTGCCATCATCAAAGCCGGGCAGGGGCCAGCCGGGAGTGTCCGCCTGACCCCGCACAGCGCCGGCACAGATGGCTTTTTCTTCGCCATGCTGCGACGCCAGAGTTAACGCGGTCGTGGCAAATTAACGGCCTGTTTTGGCGTGAAATTCAGCTCGATCTGTCATTCTGGCGGCTTGGGGAGGATTGCGCTTATGTCCGTCAGCACAAAAGATGGTGTCACCACATTAAAACCCACCGCCTGGAAATGGTTCGCTGGCGCGCTCGCCGTCTTCTTTTTCGTGCCAGGCTTTGGCTGGATGGTTTCTGGTGTGTTTGTGCTGATGGCGCTCGGTAATTTGCAGAATCTGAAATTGTCTCCGCAAGGACTTCGCGTGCGCAATTGGTGGTCGGTCAAAGCGTATGCGTGGACCGATATTGGCGATTTTCGGATCTATAAGGTCCGTTCGGGTCTCGTCACAGCGGCCAATATGGTGTCCTTCACGCAGGCTCAAAAAGAGGGCAGCATGATGGGGAGTGCCGCAAAAATGCTGGTTGGCGGAACTGATACCGTGCCTGCCGTGGGGATGAAGGCCGATAAACTGGTTCAATTGATGGAAGCCTATAAGCGCGGCTTTGTTCCGAGTGATACAGTCGAGGAAGAGGTGAAACTGCCGCCGAGCCTGCCAGTCTTCACCCCACCAACCACCGAAAAAGCTGCGCCAGTCAAACGCGAAAAGGCACGGCCTCGAGCCGTCCCGGCAACGCCGCGGGCGCAAAACCGCGCCGCGTCGAAACAACCCAACCTGGGCGGCACACGCAAGACGTCAAGCCCGCTGGTTCAGGAAGGCGGCGGCCTGTTTGGGCGCCGGCGATCGGATTCTCCGTTCAGCTCCTGATTTGCCGCGGTTGAGGCCAGCGCGGGACTCAGCTAAAGGGCCGCATGGCTGATCACAAACATGAACGCGCACTGATTATCGACTTTGGCAGTCAGGTGACGCAGCTCATCGCCCGCCGGCTCCGTGAGAGCGGGGTTTATTGCGAAATTCATCCTTTCAACAAGGTCGATGATACTTTCCTCGGCGCCTATGACCCGCAAGCGGTCATCCTCTCCGGCGGGCCGGCCAGTGTGACGTGGGAGGACAGTCCGCGGGTGCCGGATGCGGTGTTCAATCTTGGCGTACCGGTGCTCGGCATATGCTACGGTCAGCAAGTGATGATGGAACAGTTGGGCGGCCGGGTCGAAAGCGGCACCAGCCGTGAATTCGGCCGGGCCTTTATCGAGAAAGTGGGTGATGACCAATTGCTCGATGGGCTGTTTGAAGATGGCGCCGAAGAACAAGTCTGGATGAGCCATGGCGACCATGTCGCCGAAATGGCGCCGGGTTTTGAAGTGATTGCCAAATCATCCGGGGCGCCGGTGGCAGCGATCGTTGATCGGTCCCGGAAATTCTATGCCACGCAATTCCATGTCGAAGTCGTCCACACCACGCACGGTGCCAGGATCTTGCGCAATTTCACGCATGGCATTGCCGGTCTGAAAGGCGACTGGACCATGGCCGCGTATCGCGAAGAAGCGATCGCCAAAATCCGCGCACAAGTTGGCGAGGGACGGGTGATCTGCGGCCTGTCCGGCGGCGTCGACAGTTCCGTCGCTGCGGTGTTGATCCATGAGGCGATTGGCAGCCAATTGACCTGCGTCTATGTCGATCATGGCCTGATGCGGATGAATGAAAGCGAGCAAGTCGTCAGCCTGTTCCGCGAGCATTACAATATCCCGCTCGTGCATGTCGACGCGTCTGATCTCTTCCTGGGTGAGCTGGCGGGCGTCAGCGATCCGGAAAAGAAGCGCAAGACGATTGGCAAACTGTTCATCGACGTGTTCGAGGAAGAGGCGAAGAAAGTCGGCGGCGCCGATTTCCTGGCTCAGGGCACGCTCTATCCGGACGTGATTGAAAGCGTCAGCGCGATTGGCGGGCCGTCCGTGACGATCAAGAGCCACCATAATGTCGGCGGCCTGCCAGATCGGATGAATATGCAACTGGTCGAGCCGTTGCGGGATCTGTTCAAGGATGAGGTTCGGGCGCTGGGGCGTGAGCTCGGCTTGCCGGAGGCGTTTATCGGGCGTCATCCCTTCCCGGGGCCGGGCCTTGCCATTCGCATTCCGGGCGAGATCACGCGCCAGAAAGCCGACACGTTGCGCAAGGCGGATGCGATCTATCTTGAGGAATTGCACAAAGCCAATTTGTACAATCAGATCTGGCAGGCTTTTACCGTCCTCTTGCCGGTCAACACAGTCGGCGTGATGGGCGATGAACGGACCTATGAGAATGTTCTGGCGCTGCGTGCTGTGACTTCAACCGATGGCATGACCGCGGACTATTTCCCGTTCGAGCATGATTTCCTCGGCCGTGTTGCGACTCGCATCATCAATGAGGTGAAGGGCGTCAATCGAGTGGTCTATGACATCACGTCCAAGCCACCCGGAACGATTGAGTGGGAATAGAAGTCTATTCGTACCCGCTTGAAAATTGGGCAAAATATGCTCGCCTGAGGGACAGCACGGTGCACCCGGTCTCTCTTCCAGATTGAATGTGGTTTATTTTCGCGAATTTGTCTGCATAACCAACCTATGCGGGTGGACGAACGGTTTTTGCGCTATGCATTGGCGTTGGCTTTTGCGCTGGGCGGGCTTTGGGCCTTTCTGGTGAGGGGAGAGGCGTGGCCGTTTGCGATGGAAGACTTGCAGCTTGGGCCGCACAGCGCGCTGATTGCTGAAAAACAACTGGAAACTGCGCTAGAAGAAGAAGTCGTAAACCAGGCTCTGATCATGCAACTGGGCCGGTCCATAATCGCCGAAGAACCGCTTTCGATCTATCCATTTGAGGGTGTCTTGACGGGTGAAATTGAACGAGAACGCTTTGCGCCCGACAGCATGGATTCGGAAATGGCCGACAATTTCGCCGCCGCGACACTTGATCGCGACGGGCGCAACCTGACGGCACGGCTTTACCTGCTGGATAAAGCGATCATGGCAGGAGACTGGGGGGCGACGCTGGACCACTTTAGCTCGGCCTATGACCTTTGGCCGGAACAACAAGAAGTCTTGCTAGAAGGCCTGTTCCCGCTGCTGCCCGCACCGGGTTTCTTCGAAGCTTTACTTCAACGCTCCGCATCGGGCGAGAATTGGCTAATGGCCTTGCTGAATGCAATGCCGGTCGATGCGTTGGAACCACATCAGATTACGGCACTTCATCTGCCGCACGAGGATTTGTACGAGCGACTACTGACGCGTTTTGTCCGTCAAGGAGAGTATCAACAAGCCTTTGTGGCATGGGCAACTTTGCGCCCCGAAGAAGCGTCAACTTATCAGCACGGATTGGTTGATCTCGAGTTTGCAGGTTCTGATGCCTTGCGGCCATTCAATTGGGTTGTCGATCGAGACTACTCAGAAATCATGATGGATCGGCAGGCGCTTTTTGTCAGTTATCGCGGCAGAGGTCGCCCGGTATTTCTGTATCAGTATGCCCGGCTGCCAGCAGGTACTTACGACTTGATGATCGAACTCGAAGACATCCCCGAAAACGTCGGGGGAGATTTTGTTTGGCAAATTGACTGCCTGCAATCTGAGTATCAACCTCTGAGCTTGTCCGTTTTTGACGAGGTTTTTTCGGTTTCAGACACCCCGATCTCATTCATCGTGCCTGAGGATTGCGAGCATCAAGAGATTTTGCTGCGCGGTTTTCCGGGCCAATTCACCCGGACGGTCCAATTGCAAGTCAACAAGATCGAAATTGTGCGATCGGAAGATGAATCACGATGAGTGGCCGGCATAGGAAGACAAGTCGAAAACGGAGTCGGCTGGCGATCTTGAAGCCAATCAATGATGTGCTTCAAACGCGGCAATTTCGTCGCGCTCTCATCGTTGTGTTCTTCTTGCCTTTCGTCTTGTTTGGTGGGGCGAGCGGTGAGGGGTTCAACGTTCATGCTTTGCTATTGTTGTTGTGTGGAACCGTTTCAACCTACGCAATACTTCAGCTGCGATATCAGGAGATCCTCGCGCCGTTCAAATGGCTCTTCGTTTTTCTGCTCTGTTTTCTACTGCTCGGCATTTTCCAGCTCATTGAGTTCCCGATTTTTATCTGGCAGCTCTTTGGCGGACGCGAGATAATAGCAGAAGGTTGGCAATTCTTCGGGTTGAATCCGTCATTTGAACCGATCAGCGTCGCGCCCTATCGCACGGTATCCGCGCTGATCTATGTCTTGATCCCGTTCGCGGCAATGTTTGTCCTGTTGCGACTGGGGTGGCGCTCTGCCACGGCTTATTTGCCCTGGACGATCGCCGGTGTCGCTGCCTTTAGCGCTTTATTGGGCCTGGCGCAGGTAACGTTGCCAGAGGGTGAGAGCCTTTACCTGTATGAATTCACCAATGCTGGCGCGCCTGTTGGTCTGTTTTCCAACGTTAATCACCATGCTTCATTTCTGGTCATGAGCTTGGCCTTTACCGCTGTATTGGTTGGCGAACTGCGATCGCATGAACGGACCAAGGACGTCGACATTGCAAAACGGACGATGATTGGATTGTGTGCGAGTCTTCAGCTTATTGGCATACTCGCCGCCGGCTCAGTGGCTGGATATCTGTTGCTCGTGCCAATGCTTGGCCTGTGTTTCCTGATTTCGCAGAGCCAGCGAAAAGAGTTTCGAATCTCTCGTTTGATTTTACCGGCGCTCATTCTCGCCCCAGCCATTTTGTTGGTGGCGTACAGTCCTCAGCTATCAGGCCTCGGCGTTACCTCGTTCGAAGACGATGGTCCGACCTCGAGAGTCGGAATCGCAACAATTGGCTTCGATGTGCTGAAAGATCACATCTGGCTCGGCGGTGGTTTGGGATCGTTCGAACCGCTGTACAAAGTGTATGAAGATCCTGAAACCGTCGGCTTGAAATTCGCAAACCACGCGCACAATGATTATTTGCAATGGGCAATAGAGACGGGATTACCAGGGATCGTCCTGGCTTCAGTATTCCTGTTCTGGTTGTTTCGAAACATGTTCAATGTCTGGCGGCGGGGTGGAGACCGTACCGTGCGCATGCGGCGTGCTGCGGCGGCAGCGCTAATGGTGCCGGTCTTGCACAGCATCGTCGACTATCCTTTGCGTAGCCCATCCATTCTGATGTTTGTCAGCATTTGCGTGGTGTTAATGGTCTTGCCGAATCTAAATCCACCGGATCGTCGATCGGCCCCTGATCGTTCCAGGCAGCTCGAGCTATGAGGGCGATTTTTTGAGGACGCGCTTGGGCCGATTGCCTAAAATAAGGGCGGGCCAGTCTGAAGGCTTGTCAAATAGAGGGGTGTTTGACCTATTTCGAAAAGAAGCATTGCAAATGACGTCAATTTGCGGCAAACGCAGAGAATAGAATTCAGAAGAATTCGATTGGGGACCTGATATGTATCGATTTTTTGGTGCAATATTGCTCGTGATCGCGCTTGCTGGCTTTGCTTCAGCGGCACCTGAAAGCGCGACCTCTACGGCGACGTCAGCGTCAGCTGCAACGGACAGTCTGAGCTATTCCACCGCGACCTATTCCAGCTACCACAAGAAACACAAGTATTCGTACAGCCATAAATATGGCGGCCATAGTTACTATCACAAGCACTACAAGGTGAAGGTCATCTACCGCACCTGCAAGAAGTGGAAGCGGCACAAATGGTGGTGGGGCTGGAAAAAGGGCAAGAAGGTCAAGTATGTCTGCAAGCCGCACGATCCCACAAGCCCATAATAGGTTGGTCGAACACATAACGGAAACTGACAAGAAAGCGCCCGCTAACGGGCGCTTTTTTAATGCCCAGAATCAGCGCGCTGACCGCGATGGGTGACCCTTTAAAACCCATTTGAACGGATTCACGCCGTCTCGACCCGCAAAAAAATTCACCAATAAATTCAGACCTCAATTCTTAATGACACAAATTTAAGGCCCGCGCGAAAGCGATGCGGTTAACCTCTTAGGAGGTTGTTAAGGCTCAGCACCGATTTTCAGTAGAGTTAATTTTTGGGCCGACTTTGTTAATGGGATTGGGCAAATGAGCAGGAAATCGGTGCGCTGGGGCGCAGACATTGGCTATCAATCAGCCATCAAGACGTTCAAAGGCAATGAGTCGCTGCGCAAGCATGGCCTGAAAGGCAAGCTGGCGGAAGGTGATCTCAGCTTCAGTCGCGGTCGGACCCGCAAGATCGCGCAAGCTGATGCCGAGGATGCAGTGCCGGCTTCCGAGGCGATCACTGAAGACCAGTGGAGCGAGCGGGAGCAGGAAATTGCCGAACGCGCTGGCGGCGTCCGCCGTGGTCTCGAAACCTGGATGAGCGGCACCATGGCGAGCGTGCGCAATTTCATCCAGGACTGCACACCGGCAGATATTCACCCGGAACATTTGCGCGAAGTGATCAAAGCCGAAGAGAATGAATTTCGGCATTATGAAGTCGATGATGCCGAATCGGCGCGCGATCATCACGATGCGACCGTGGTCGAGCTGCAGCATTTCAAACAGCAGCATGGCGACCGGATCGGCAAGCGCACCCCCGACATCAAGAAGAATGTCGAACAGACCCTCGCCATCCTCTTATTGATCATGATTGTCGAAGGCTGTTTCAACGCGCTCCTGTTCAAGGACGCGCAGTCGTCTGGCTTGATGGGCGGCATGATGGTCGCATTCGGCATCAGTGCGGTAAACGTCATGACCGGCGTGCTCGCCGGCTTTTTCGGACTGCGTTATCTCAATCATCCAGACCGCGGGTTCCAGATTGCAGGCGGCGTGATCGCCGGATTGCTGATCCTGTTTGGCATCATGCTCAATTTCTTCATCGCGCATTTCCGCGATGCGGTCGAAGTCGCTCTACACGCGGCGCAGGAATCAGGGTCGCTGGCCGGATTCTCAATGTTTGACATTGCGCCCGGTGCAGTGATTGCGAGCATGTTCCCGAACATTTTTGCGCTTAACTCGCTGGTCGCGATTGCACTTCTGCTGATCGGTCTGACGATTTTCGGAGTGGCCGTCTATGAAGGTTATGACCGCATTTCAGACCGCTATCCCGGTTATGGCCGGGTCTGGCGCAAGGAACGTCTGGCTTATGAACAACGCCAGGCCGTGCGTAATGGCGTGCGCGATGATCTGTCGGATTACTTCACCCGCTGCCGCTTCTGGTTCGAGACCCAGCACAAGCGCCACACAGCGGCGAAGCGTGAGATCGAGAAATCGCTCAACGTGCTTGAGGCCTATCGCGATCGCGCGGTCGGGATTGCCGCAAAAGCTGGCGATCAGGAACGTTCGCTGAAAATTGCCTATCGCCAGGCACATCGCCGGGCCCGCAACAAGTTCCGGGACAAGCTCGGTGAGCAGGCCGCCATTCCGGCTTATTTTGACGAGATCGTCACACCCAATCTGCCCGGCTTCGACCTGACCAAGGAGCGCGAGCAAGCCAATGCAGCGATCAAGACGATTGAACAGAATCTGACCGCCATCAATCTCACGCGGGAATGGCTCGAAACCCATATTCAGAGTGTCCAGAAAGGGCTCTCATCCATCCAGAAACAGGTGAATAAGGAAGTCGCCAAAGCCCGCGATGCCCGCATGGCACGCGAGCAGCAAAGCGATGCCCGGTCCGCCTGAAAGGAAGAAGAC
>JBCCCT010000161.1:0-7876 GCA_039033355.1 Pseudomonadota bacterium
AAATCGTTGATGATCAGTTCGTACGCGTTGATACGACGACGGATGATTCCTCCATCATCGCCACTGATTCCATCACGGCCGGGATCACAATGACCATCACACCCATCGTCATGGCGGATTCGTCCGTCCGGCTCGACCTGTCGATCGAGGATTCGCGGTTCACCGCGACAGCAGGAGACGTTCTGATCGCCAAGGAACGCAATGCCGCGAGCACATCCATGGTGATTGGCAGCGGCAAGACCATCGTCATTGGTGGGCTCAATTCGCGCTACCGGATCACCGAGAAATCGGGGCTCCCCTGGTTGCGGAAGATACCGCTGCTGAACATTCTCGCCGCGGAGCAGGATTCGGTGGAATCCCAGAATGAGATGGTGGTCTATCTCACGCCGTATATCTGGATGCCCGGCATGGATCTGCCGCGGGCTTTGCAGGAGCAGCCGGTTCTGGAATATCCGTCGCTGTTAAGCATCGAAAAGTTTGGGCGCGAATAGCGACCAGCGTCTATTTCTTGGCGGCGGCCTTCTTTTTTGCAGGCGCCTTTTTCTTGGTTGCGCGCTTTTTCTTGCCGCCTTTGGCTTCTTTCTCAGCCAGAATTTCCAGGGCCTGATCGATATTCACTTCGGTCGGCTGCATGTCCTTGGGCAGGGTCGCATTGGTCTTCTGGTGTTTGATGTACGGCCCATAGCGCCCGTCCAGAACCTGGACCGGATCACCGCTGGATGGATGCGCGCCGAGATCTTTCAGCACTTTCGGGGCCGCGCGATTGCCGCGTCCGCCATTGGCTTTCTTGTCGGCAATCAGCGAGACAGCGCGATTCAAGCCAATCGTGAACATCTCTTCGACGCTGGACAGATTCGCGAAGGTCCGATGATGCTGCACATAGGGCCCATAGCGGCCGAGATTGGCCAAAATCGGCTCATCGTCTTCCGGGTGTTTGCCGACTTCGCGCGGCAGGCTGATCAGCATCAGCGCCTTTTCAGGATCGAGTTCCTGCGGTGACCATCCCTTTGGCAGACTCGACCGCTTCGGCTTCTCTTCGCCAATATCCATTTCCAGATAAGGTCCGAACCGCCCGGACTTCAACAGGACCGGCTTGCCAGTTTCTGGATGAATGGTGATTTCCTCACCTTCCGGATTGATCGCATTCTCGGCTTCTTCCTGGGTCGAGAAGGGGCGGGTGAACTTGCATTCTGGATAATTCGAACAGCCGACAAAGGCGCCATGGCGTCCAAGTTTCAGGCTCAGCTCACCTTCATTGCAGAGCGGGCAAAGACGCGGCTTTTCCTTGACCTTTCCATTCTCATCCACAGGCGGGAACACATGATGGCCCAGCGCCTCATTGAGAACGTCCAGGACAGCGGACACTCGCAAATCCTTGGTCTCGCCAATCGCGGCTGTGAATTGCGTCCAGAACTCCCGCAGGAAGGCTTTCCAGTCCAGCTTGCCATCCGAAATGACGTCCAGCTTCTCTTCCAGATTGGCCGTGTAATCATATTCAACATAGCGTTGGAAAAAGTTCTCTAGGAAAGAGGTCACCAGGATGCCCTTATCCTCTGGCACCAGCTGTTTCTTCTCGATCCGCACATAATCGCGATCGACCAGGGTCGACATGGTCGAGGCATAGGTTGAAGGGCGGCCAATGCCGAGCTCTTCCAGCTTCTTGACCAGCGATGCCTCGGTATAGCGGGGCGGCGGATTGGTGAAATGCTGTTCCGACTTGGCTTCCAGCAGATCTGCGTGCTCGCCCTCGGACAGTTTTGGCAGACGCGCTTCAGCGTCTTCATCCTTGTCCGTCTCATCCCGGCCTTCGGTATAGAGCTTGATAAAGCCGTCAAAAATCAGAACCTGACCGGTCGCCCGCAAGGTTGCGCTCTTGTCCTTGTTGAGCAAATCAATGGTCGTGCGTTCGAATTGCGCAGGCTCCATTTGCGAGGCGACGGCGCGGCGCCAGATCAAAGCATAGAGCTTCCTCAGGTCACCATCGGACTGTTTGTAATCTTCTGGCCGCAGGCTGAACACAGTCGGCCGAATGGCTTCGTGGGCTTCCTGGGCATTTTTCTGCTTGGACGAATAGCGGCGCGGCTTTTCGGGCAGGTATTGCGCCCCATAATTCTCTTTCACGTGCTCACGTGCGTGGTGATAGGCCTCTTCAGCCATGTTCACGCCATCAGTCCGCATATAGGTGATGCGGCCTTCTTCGTAGAGTTTCTGAGCGGCCTGCATGGTTCGCTTGGCAGAAAAACCAAGCTTGCGTGACGCGTCTTGCTGCAGCGTCGATGTGATGAATGGCGGAGGCGGATTTCGTTTGACCGGTTTGGCTTCCACGCTCTCGACGGAATAGCCGCCAATCTTGACGGCCTCGAGTGCGGATTGGGCCGCAGCGGCATCTGGCAGATCGAACTTCTTAAGCGATTTCCCGTTCAGCGCATGCAGTCGGGCTTCAAAGTCGGTCCCGTCCGGCGCGCGTAATTTGGCGCCAATCGTCCAATACTCTTCCGGTTTGAACTTCTCGATCTCCAGCTCGCGATCGACAACGATCCGCAAGGCGACCGATTGTACGCGACCGGCCGAGCGAGAGCCCGGCAACTTGCGCCAGAGGACCGGCGACAGGTTAAAGCCAACCAGATAATCCAGGGCGCGGCGGGCGAGGTAGGCATCGACCAGTTCCTGATCGATCTCTCGCGGATTTTCCATCGCGCTGGTGACCGCAGATTTGGTGATCGCGTTGAATACGACGCGCTCAACCGGCGTGTCTTTCTTGATCGCGCGGCGCTTTTTCAGCGCGTCGAGCAAGTGCCAGGAAATCGCTTCACCTTCACGATCAGGGTCGGTCGCGAGGATCAGTTTGCCGCCGGCTTTGACAGCTTCAGCGATCTCGCGAATACGGGCCTGACTCTTCGAATCAGCCTGCCAGACCATCTCAAAATCATTGTCTGGATCAACTGATCCATCTTTCGAGGGCAGGTCTCGGATGTGACCGTAAGAGGCCAGCACTTTATAGTCTTTGCCGAGATATTTGTTGATTGTCTTCGCTTTGGCGGGAGACTCAACGACAACAACGTTCATGGGAGGACGGCTCCTGAATGGGCTTCAAGGCGGCGGAAAGTGGTTGTGGCCGGGCCCGCTGTCAAGAAGGGATTTCTCTAACCGTCTTCTTGATAGGCCAAAACTGTAAGCGAGATGAACAGAGCGCAAAGGGCAGGGGACCAAGCCGCGATCAAGGCTGGAATTGCGCCAGACGACCCGAAACTTGAAGCGATTTGAGTGATAAAGAAGAGTACAACGGCAGCGCCCGCTCCGGTCGCAATCAATCGGCTTGTCCCACCGAGACGAGAGAGACGAAGGCAGACAATCGCCCCGATCAGCGCCATCGCCGTGTAAAGAATCGGCAAGGATGTCAGCCCGAACCAGCGCATGGAGAATCGCGACGTATCGAGCCCGGCCCGCCCTGTCTGGTCTATAAAGGATGGCAGACCCCAGAACCCGATCGTATCCGGCGACGTGAATCGCGAGAGCAGGGTGTTGGGATCGAGGTCGGTCTCAATCGCCAGGCTCGACAGTCTTTGTGGCGGGCTCCCGGGCGTGTTTTCAACCAGATTCGTCAATTGCCAGAACCCGCCTGAAATGGTCGCAGTCTCGGCGTCGATGCGTCGAATGAACCGAAAGCGCGAAGTTGGTCGCGCGCCTTCATAGACACGGCCTTCCTCAAGAAAGCGTACATCGGTAAATACCTGCCCGGTGCTGTCGACCGACCCGGCATGGATCACGATCTGATTGTCATCTGTGCCCTGTCTGAGCCAGACATCCGAGCGTTGCCGCTCAACCACGCGTCCGCCTTCCTGCAGCAGGTTGGCGCGTGTGCTCTCAAATCGCTCCGATAGATGCGCGCCAAGCGGATTGAGGACCATCATCGCAAACAGACCAAGTACAGCTGCCATCACCATGACAGGCGCCAGAAATTGCCAGGCCGATTGGCCGGTGGCACGAATAACTGACAGTTCCGAGCTTTTGGACAATTGATTATAGGCAATCATCGCTGCCACCAGCACCGCGAAAGACAGTGTTTCTTCCAGCAGGCCGGGAAGTTTCATCAAAGAGAGCTGGACGGCGGAAAAGGGCGAGAGTTCGATATCGCCGCCGACCGTGCGCAATTGTTCGACGACGTCCACCAGCATAATGGTGATCGCGAATATGCCGACGACGAGGCCCAGCGCGAAAAGGCAGCGCATGAAGACATAGCGTTGGATCATTGACCCCGTCATGATTTCGGGGCGCCTTTAATGCGCTGTCCGCTGCGGAACAAGACATAGGAAAGCGACCCGATCGCGATGAGCGGCACCAGCCACTGACCCAGATTCATCATCGGATCGCTGCCACTGCTGGATTGAACAGAGAGTTGCACAATGATCAGGACGAGCGCGCCGGAGGAAGCGATCACGATCCGTCTGGCATACCCCCTGCGACTGAAATTCCCGCCGACCACGGCGAGAATTGCGAGCAAGGCCATCGCGACACTGATCAAAGGTGAAGACAGTCTCGAATTGGCTTCGGCCATAAACTCCGTTTCATTTTGTCGTTCATTATAACTCGATCGATCGATGAAGAGCAGTTCGTGCAAATAGCGGTCAGAGGCTTTCAAAATCAGCTTGCCATCTTCTTTGACAAAGGGCGTCAGATCAAAGGTCGATTGCTCAAAGTCGAGTATGTTGAGCGCGCCATTCTGATCCAGTTGATGGATTTGCCCGTTGAACATGACGATCGCCGGCAAACCGTCAATCTCAATAAAACGCCCGCGCTCGGCGAGATAATCGCGCGCGTCTGGCTGTCCGATTCGCTCGGCGATCTGGACGCCGATCAGGTCCTGGCCTTGCTGCTCACGCGCAAAGACCGTCAGGTTGGCATCTGGCGTCGTGAATTGTCCTGGTCGTACGAGCGAGGATGCGAGATCTGCGCGGGCGTCGCTAATCGTTGCCCGCATCTCGCGCTGCGCTGAGGGCTGTACCCATAGATTGACGCCCAGGTGAACAACAGCGCTCAGGACCGCCAAGCGCAGGACAGGCGAAGCCACTTGCCAGCGCGTCATGCCGGCGGCCTGGGCGACAACGACTTCACTGTCACGATGCAAACGATTGAGCGCCCAGATCGTGGCCACAAACATCGCCATAGGCGTCAGCAGTGCGACAATTTGAGGGACGCCCAGCGCGACAATCTTGAAGAAAGTCAACGCGCCCTGGCGATTCTCGACAATGATATCCGTCTGTGACAGGCCTTGCGCGAGGATGGCGAGCAGCGTCAAACCCCCGACAATAATCAGCACGGATCGCAAAACCCGGTTGAAGAGATAGCGCTGAACTCGATTCATGGATGAATTTGTTTGTTTTCCTGTCTGTTTTTCCGGCTTAGCGAGTTGCGCCGCGCGCGTCGATGCTTACTTTGCGCCTCAAATGGAGTTGTTGCATGAAAATTACATTCACGGACACAGCCAAGTCTGAGATCGTTGGGTTCCTCATCGATGAAGGCGGCAAACTGCCAGAAGCGGCAGAGGCTATGGACAAGGATTCGGGCGGTCTTTTGACGGAAGCGCTGACCGCGGGACGATTTGCTGGCAAAGAAGGCCAGCAAGCGTTTGTTGTACTGCCCAAAGGCGCCGGCGCAAAACGCGCTTTGCTGATCGGCGCTGGCAAAGCCAAGGGTCGAAACGATCGCGCGTTGGAACGGATCGGAGGAACCATCTACAAGGCACAAGCCAATAGTGGCTTCAAGTCGCTGGCCTTGCATGTCGCGAAAGCCGCTGACGCAGCGCGTATTGCGCTCGGCGCAAAACTGGCGGCTTACCGGTTCGATGATTATCGCACCAAGCTCAAGCCAGAGGACAAGCCAAGCCTGACGGCTCTGAGTCTCATCTCTGACGATACCAAAGCGGCCCGCGCGGCCTTCAAGCCGCTGGATGCCGGCGCCGATGGCACCTATCTGGCCCGCGACCTTGTGAACATGCCGCCTAACGATCTCTATCCTGGCAGTTATGCCGAGAAGATCGAGACCTTGGCAGAACATGGCCTCGAGATTGAGATCCTCGGCGAAAAGGAACTGAAGAAGCTCGGCATGAATTCCATGCTCGGCGTCGGTCAGGGCAGCGTCAAGGAATCCAAGCTTGGCATCATGCGCTGGATGGGGGGCAAGAAGGATGAGGCCCCGGTCGCGCTTGTCGGCAAGGGCGTTTGTTTCGATACAGGTGGCATCTCGCTCAAACCTGGCGCCGGCATGGAAGACATGCGCGGTGATATGGGCGGGTCAGCCGCGGTTGTCGGCGCCATGCTCGCCCTCGCCAAGCGCAAGGCGAAAGCCAATGTGGTCGGCCTGGTCGGTCTGGTTGAGAATATGCCTGACGGCGATGCGATTCGACCGGGTGATATTCTCAAATCCGCCTCCGGCCAGACGATTGAAGTCCAGAATACAGATGCCGAGGGTCGGCTCGTGCTCTGTGATGTGCTCTGGTACACGCAGGAGACCTACAAGCCGAAAGCAATCGTCGATCTTGCCACTCTGACGGGCGCAATTGTGATCGGGCTTGGTCATCATCACGCAGGTCTGTTCACCAATGATGATGATCTTGCGGATCAGCTAACCCAGGCGGGATTGACTGAGGGCGAGCGCGTCTGGCGTCTGCCGCTTGGACCGGAATATGATCGGCAGCTCAAGTCCAAATTTGCGGATATGCGCAATATCGGCGGGCGTGCGGCAGGTTCGATAACCGCTGCACAGTTTCTGCAGCGTTTCATCAAGGATGGGCAAGTTTGGGCACATCTCGATATTGCTGGCGTGGCCTGGGTCGAAGGTGAAAAGGCGCCGATTGATCCAAGCTGGGCGAGTGGCTTTGGCCCGCGCCTCCTGGATCGCTGGATCGCAGAAAATTACGAAGGCTAATCGTGAGCGAAAGTCCGCAGCCAGAATGGTGGTTCTACCATCTCCAGCGCACAACGCTGGAGCGGGCTGTCGGACCCTTGCTCGAAAAGTGTCTTGAACGCGGCTGGCGGGTCCTGGCGGTCAGTGCGGACGCCACACGCCGTGCGGCGCTGGATGAAGCTTTGTGGACTTATGATGACCAAAGCTTCCTCCCGCATGGCCAAGCAGAAGCTGAAGGATTGCAGGCTGTCGATCAACCAATTCTGATCTCAAGTCAGACAGAAAACGCCAACGAAGCGGCGGTGGCGCTATTGATGGATGGGGTCGATCTGCCCGTCGATGCTGCGTTTGAACGGTGTATGGTCATGTTCGATGATGGGGACAGCGCAACTCGTCAGAAAGCGCGCGAACAGTTCAAGGCGGCCAAGGATGCGGGGCTGACGGCTCGGTATTTTCAACAAAGTGGTCGCGGATGGAAAGAAGCAGGCACATGACAACGCTTTATCTTGGCAATCTCAATTACTCTTCCTGGTCCATTCGAGCGGTTCTGGTCGCACGCGGGGCGGGTTTGGATATCGCCGAACGGGTTTTGCCGCTCGGACCGGAAGAAACGTATGAGACGCTACTGAGCGAGACAGGCCAGCATCGCGTACCCGCCCTGGTCACATCGGAGACCGTCATACATGACAGTCTCGCCATCACTGAGTGGATTGCAGAACAGGTGCCGGCCGGACGCGTATGGCCAGAAGACGCCACCAAACGTGCCAGAGCGCGAAGCATATGTGCCGAGATGCATGCGAGTTTTATCGACATCCGGAGCGATATGGGCGTTGATATCCGCTCACGGCACGCCACCCCGACCTTAACCGGCGGTCTCAAATGGGACATCAATCGGGTTTTGCAGATTTGGCAGGAATGCCGTGCCGCGCATGCTGCGGATGGTCCTTATCTGTTTGGTGAATGGTCTGCGGCG
>JBCCCT010000162.1:0-7852 GCA_039033355.1 Pseudomonadota bacterium
CGTCAGGCCCTCGGCGACGAGATCAAGACGCATTTCCCGACGGTCTTTGCCGCCTGCATGGCAGCTGGCATTGATCCGCGCCAGTCGGTCATCCCGGTGGCGCCGGCCATGCATTATCATATGGGCGGTATTCTCTCCGACACCTGGGGCCGCGCCAGTCTGAACGGTTTGAGCGTCTGCGGCGAATGCAGCAGCACCGGCGCGCATGGCGCCAATCGTCTGGCCTCAAATTCCCTGCTCGAAGCTGTCGTCATGGCCGCCCGCATCGCAGATCGCTTGCGCGAATCCGAACTTGGTGTCGCGAGAAACAGCACAGGCCTCGTCCCGGCAGATCTGCCTGACGCTGTGCTGCAAGATTTGCGTGAGGATATGGCCACTCATTGCGGCGTCGTGCGTAACGCTTCTGGCCTGTCTGGACTGCTCGCACGGATCGAGGCCATGGAAGCCCAATACCCGGAGACGCGCGCCCTGTGCGCAGCCAGAATCATCGCGAAGGCGGCGCTGGCGCGTCAGGAAAGCCGCGGCGGTCACTACCGCGCTGACTTTCCCGAGACGGACGACGCGGCGGTTCGAACCTTCACATCTCAGGGCAAACTGCCCGCGCCGGAACTGGAACCTGTTGCATGACGTTTATTGCCCCGCCACCGCTTCCTGACATTGTGCTCGACCCGATTGTTCGCCTCGCACTGGCGGAAGATCTCGGGCGCGCTGGCGATCTCACCACAGACGCCACCATACCCCCTGGGACCCAGCTCACGGCCCATATTCGCGTGCGTCAGCCCGGGCGCCTGGCCGGCATGGATGCAGCCGCTTATGCGCTGAAGCTGATAGACCCGGACGTTACCCTGGACGTGCACAAGTCGGATGGCGATGTACTGGCTCCAGGTGACATTGTCGCGGTGATGAATGGCGCTGCGCGCTCCATCCTGATCGCCGAGCGAACCATGCTCAATTTCCTGGGGCGTCTGTCCGGGATCGCGACGCTGACCTCGCACTTCGCTGCGCGCATGGCGCACACAAAGGCAAAAATCGTCTGTACCCGCAAGACCACGCCGGGCCACCGCGCGGTCGAGAAGCGCGCAGTTCGGTGCGGCGGCGGTACGTCGCACCGCTATGGCCTCGATGATGCCATCCTGATCAAAGACAATCACATCGCTGCCTGTGGCTCGATCGCCGATGCACTTCAGCGGGCGCATGCCTATGCCGGGCATTTGAGAATGATCGAAATTGAGGTCGATTCCCTCGATCAACTGGCCGAGGCGTTGCCGCACAAGCCGCACGCGGTCCTGCTCGACAATATGGAACCGGACCTGTTGCGCCTAGCCGTAGCGATGATTGACGGGCAATGTCTGGCCGAAGCCAGTGGCGGAATTACCCTGGAAACAGTCGCGGCCAAGGCTGAAACCGGGGTGGACTATATTTCCTCCGGCGCGCTCACTCACTCTGCGTCAAATCTTGACCTCGGCCTCGATATCCTCTGACCTGCCTGAAAAGACAGGCTGGAGGAAACCATGGTCAAGGCTAGCGGACGCAAGTCCATCTTTATAACGGGAGCCGCATCAGGCATTGGCGCCGAGACAGCGCGTCTGTTCCACGCGCGCGGCTGGTTCTGCGGGCTGTACGATATCAATGAGTCCGGCCTGCAAGAGGTTGCGGCTGAGCTTGGCGCCGACAATTGCCATGTCGCGCGGCTGGATGTCACCAAACGCGAGGATTGGGCCGCCGCCATGAGCGGGTTCAGCAGCGAGACCGATGGCAAGATGGAGGTCCTGTTCAACAATGCCGGGATCGGCCGTCATGGCTGGTTCGAGGACATCCCGCCCGAGGAATCCGATCTGATTGTCGATATTAATGTGAAAGGCGTGATTAATGGCGTCTATGCGGCCATGCCGCTGCTCAAGGACACCGACAATGCGCGGATCGTGAACACAGCCTCGACCGCCGGCGTCATCGGCTCGCCTCGCCTGGCCGTCTATTCTGCGACTAAATTTGCGGTGCGTGGCCTGACTGAAGCCCTGGATGTCGAATTGTCCGACCTCGGTATTCGCTGCACCAGCCTGATGCCCTGGTTTATCGACACACCGATCCTGGATATGGGCCTGACCGAAGGCGCGAATGTCAAAATGGCAGACGAAATCCGCGACCAAGGCCAGGAAGTCTATCCCGTCTCACTCGCGGCAGAGACCGCCTGGGAGGCGGCCCATGGCAAGGACGTTCATTACATGGCTGGCAAAATGGCCAAACGTGCCCGCTTCGCCGCCCGGTTTATGCCCGGCCGAATGAAGAAACAGATCAAACAGGGATTACCGCCGCGCGATTAAAGCGCGGACGGCGAGGTGACAGCGGCATCCATCTCGATCGCCGCTTCGGTCAGCGTGTCCGCTGGGGAAGCTTCCGGTAGCCGACCGCTGGTTCTGACTTCCTGCAAGGCGCGCGCATTGAGCTCATCCGCAGAAGAGGCTGGCGTCAGCAACTCTGTCGGTGCGACGGATGCCGCACCTGCTGGAACAATGGTTTTCAGTCCGGCGCGGCGTTGCGCCAGACGCGCGCTTTGACGGGCTGTCGCAACCGACCATTCTGCTCCGCGCGGGAAGCGATAGAAAATGTGCGTTCCGATCTGACGGGTCTTGATCAGACCTGAATTCCAGATCGGATCAACATAGGTCGCGTGATAGTGGGTCGCCCCACCGGTCTTGCGCTCGTTCAGATCCATCATCACGTGTGCTGCGATGCTTTGGGCCTTGTCCCATTTTGCGCCGCGCGGCGCCTTGTTCATGGCGCCGTCACAGGTGAAGGTAAACTGGCACCCTGTCGTTCGCGTCGCGCCCTGGAAGACGACATCGCAAATCGTGTTTGGGTAACGGTGATCATTGACGCGATTGGCGATCACTTCGGCGACGCCCATCTGGCCAGCCAGAGATTCGCTGCGGGCTTCATAATAGATCGCCTGGGCCAGACACTGGCTCTGACGGACCATTTCTTCCGCATCGGTTCGTTTTGGCACGTTAAGCGTCACCAGGCTGCCAATCGCCGCGCGATCGCGGTCAAAGGCGGCATAAGGGCTCAGAGCTGAGCCCGGATCGCGCTCCAGCGACACTTCGACAAATTTCAGCCATTCATGGTTGAGCAGCTCGGACTGGTCGTTCAGCGCATAGGTCACCTGAACATCGTCCTGGCGGATCTCGGCCAGCTGGACGCTGCGGTCGCGGAATTGCTCATCGCTTTGCTGGTCAGCATTCACGCCGGCAATCACCGGCATGGCGGCGACCAGAGTCGCGAAACAGGCAGCGCCGAACACGCCTTGCACAAAGGTGCGGCGATGTCTGGCAGACGTTTGCACACGGAGCCAGCGCCGGAATTGCGCGGTCACGGTCGTGCCCGTCATCGGGTTTTTGGAAAAATCCGTCATATCAGTCTTTTTTCCCACCACACTTGAGGGTCGTCCCGGCCCTGCAAGTTTCAAACCTTTTCCTATCAGAACGGCGTCCCAGCCGATTTTTTGGATTATGTTCTTTCGACCCGTGCATATTTGCGTATGGCCTAGAAAATCAATTCTAGATCACCGCGTTTTCCACACATTTCTTGTCCGTCATTTTGGCTGAACTCAGACTGAATTAAACGAAAATGGCGACAAATTCCGTCTAGATCGCCGTTTTCATTGCAGATTCGAAGTAAATTTGAATAAAGTTCACGCTTTATTAACTATGATTGCCTGTTGCGCAAACGACACAGCTCTCACAATCACAATTTGTTACGGAATCGGAACAAATTCGCGCAGAAGGCGAATTTTAGGCGTCCTGAAGCACCGCATGGGCCGCTGCGAGGCGCGCAATCGGCACGCGATACGGAGAGCACGAGACGTAATCCAGTCCGATACGATGACAAAAAATCACCGAGGCCGGATCGCCGCCATGTTCCCCGCAAATGCCAAGCTTGATGCCGGATCGGGTCTCTCGTCCGCGGCTGGCAGCGGTCTTGACCAGCTCCCCAACCCCATCCTGATCAATGGTCACGAAAGGATCCTTGTCATAGATGCCCTGCTCTTCATACGCCGTCAGGAACCGGCCCGCATCATCGCGTGAGATGCCCAGCGTTGTCTGGGTCAGATCATTGGTGCCAAAGGAGAAGAATTCAGCGGTTTCGGCAATCTGGCCCGCCCGCAAGGCGGCGCGCGGCAATTCGATCATCGTGCCAACCAGATAGCTGAGCGTGGTACCGGATTCTTCGAACACGGCCTTGGCCGCGTCATCGACCACCGCTTTCAGTATATCCAATTCCTTGCGCGTGCCGACCAGCGGGATCATCACTTCCGGAACCGGATTCGTACCGGTTTCCTTGGCCACAGCAATCGCGGCCTCAAATATGGCGCGCGCCTGCATCGCATAGATTTCCGGATAGGTGATGCCCAGCCGGCAACCGCGATGACCGAGCATTGGATTGCTTTCATGCAGCGCCTCAGCCTGGGCTTTCAGCGCTTTGACCTCCATTCCGGAAGCGGCGGCAACCTCTTCCATCTCGGCTTCAGTATGTGGCATGAATTCATGCAAAGGCGGGTCGAGCAGCCGGATCGTGCACGGCGCATCGCCCATAATGCGGAAGATTTCCTCGAAGTCGGAGCGTTGCATGGGCAGCAATTTTTCCAGCGCCGCCTCGCGCCCTGGTTTCGTCCCGGCCAGGATCATGCTGCGCACGACCGGGATACGGTCGGCGTCGAAGAACATGTGTTCGGTCCGGCAAAGGCCGATGCCTTCAGCGCCAAAATCCTTGGCCACCTGAACATCCGCGGGCGTCTCGGCATTGGTCCGGACGGCCAGTTTGCGGACCTTGTCGGCCCAATTCATCAGGATCCCGAAATCACCGGACAGGTCGGGCTGTTGCATGTCGACTTCGCCGAATAGGACTTCGCCTTCGGCGCCATCGACGGTGATGATCTCACCTTTTTTGACTTCGCGGTCGCCGACACGGAAGACGCCGGCTTCGGTATCGATCTGCAATTCTCCGGCGCCGCAGACGCAAGGCCGGCCCATGCCGCGCGCGACCACAGCCGCGTGCGAGGTCATGCCGCCGCGGGCGGTGACGATGGCCCGCGCCGCGTGCATGCCATGAATGTCTTCCGGGCTGGTTTCCACCCGGACCAGAATGACCGCCCGCCCGGCTTCGGCCAGATGCGCGGCTTCATTGGAATCGAACACGACTTGCCCGACGGCCGCGCCAGGACTGGCCGGCAAGCCCTTGACCACAACATCACGGGATGCGTTCGGTGAGATGGTCGGGTGCAGAAGCTGGTCGAGTTGCGACGGCTCGAGCCGCAAAATCGCTTCTTCCTCGCTGATCAGGCCTTCATTTGCCATATCGACGGCAATCTTCAACGCTGCAGCGGCCGTTCGCTTACCATTGCGGGTCTGCAGCATGTAAAGCGTGCCATCCTCGACCGTGAACTCAATGTCCTGCATGTCGCGATAATGCGCTTCCAGCGTGTCCGCGACATCGGTCAGCTGTTTATAGACCGGCGGCATCACTTCCTCGAGCGGCGCCTCATCCGATTTCAGCTCATCGGCGCGGGCGCGCGAAATTGGCGCTGGCGTGCGAATGCCGGCAACCACGTCTTCGCCTTGCGCATTGGTCAGGAATTCGCCGTAAAACACGTTGTCGCCGGTCGACGGGTCGCGGGTAAAGGCGACGCCAGTGGCCGAGGTTTCGCCCATATTGCCGAACACCATGGACTGGACATTCACCGCGGTGCCCCATTCGGCTGGGATATCATTCAGCTTGCGGTACAGGATCGCCCGGTCATTCATCCAGGACCCGAATACTGCGCCAATCGCGCCCCAGAGCTGTTCCCGCGGATCATCCGGGAATGGCTTGCCGAGCTTTTCTTCGACCGCATCCTTGTACTGGCCGACAATTGTCTTCCAGTCTCCGGCTTCCATTTCCGTGTCGAGTTCGAAGCCCTGGCTGTCTTTGTAATCGTCGAGAATATACTCGAACGTGTCATGCCGCAGGCCGAGCACGACATTGGAATACATCTGAATGAAGCGGCGATAGCTGTCATAAGCAAACCGTTCACCAGCCTTCGCGGCGAGGCCGTTCACCGTGGTGTCCGACAGGCCGAGATTGAGGACGGTGTCCATCATCCCGGGCATCGACGCCCGGGCGCCGGAGCGGACCGATACGAGCAGCGGGTTGGCCGCATCGCCAAACACTTTCCCGGCTTTGTCTTCCAGCAGCTTCAGGGCGTGGTCGACCTGTTCCTTCAAGTCTTCCGGATAGGCTTCATCGCGATCATAATAAGCCGTGCAGACCTCGGTGGTCAGCGTGAAGCCTGGTGGCACAGGCAGGCCAAGGCTCGCCATTTCAGCCAGGTTGGCGCCCTTGCCCCCCAACAGGTTCTTCATTGCGGCACTGCCGTCTGAACTGCCCCCGCCGAAAGAGTAGACCCATTTGGTCCCTACGCTTGCGCCATCACCCATTTCTGTCCTCCGTCTGCCACGGTGAGAATTCTACTCGCCGTTTGCATGAGTCTCTGATGCAAGCCAAGCGCCATGGTTAGCGCCGAGAATCAAGCCGACATTTCGTCTGATTGCGCTGTCACGAGGAATTTTACCGGGAAATGCCTGCTATCCACAGTAAAATGGGAAAATATTGTTGCTGCACCGCAACATGCTGTTCCGAAATGAGATCGCTCATCCTAGGTTCAGACACAGGCTCGCAAGAATGTGAGACGATTTGTGATGATCCGATCGGCCAGCGCTCCTAGAATCAGGACATGTTGAACGGACACGATAAAACGACACGACCATGGGTGGGCCAGATGACCAAAATCAGACTTCGAGATCTTCTTTCTCTCAATACGGCTGCGGTGCTCGCCGCCGCTGTGCTCTGCGCTGTGCTGGCGACCGATCCGAGCCTGTTAGGGTAAGCTGACCCCATACGTTCTTCCCTTCCCGTTTTCCTGACGAAAGTCAGGATCCATGGCGGTCGAGACTTTCAGCCAGCCGCCATAGGTGCCAACTTGCGTTGGCAATACGGGATAAGGACACCTTTGGTCTAAAGCGCTGAGTTAGCCCTCAATCTTCGAAAAATCTGCCACCGTCCCGATCGCCTCGCGCATCAGGTTGAGCAGGTTCAGTCGGTTTTCCCGCACCGCCGCTACATCCGCATTGACCATGACACTGTCCGGGCCATCGAAGAAGGCATCGACCGGCGCGCGCAAGTTCGCGAGGGCTGACATTGCGGCGGCGAAATCTTCGTTCTCGAGCGCAGTCTTTGCCGCGTTCGCACTGGCGCTGATGGCCTTGAACAGGGCGATCTCGGCTTTCGCTTCCAATCGCGTCTCATCTACCGCACCGTCAAAGGCGCGTTTGTCCTTCTTCTCCTCGGCGCGAAGAATATTGGCGGCGCGCTTATAGCCCGCCAGCAGATTGGCGCCGTCCTCGCTGTCGAGGAAAGCCGCCAGCGCTTCGACCCGTTTGACGATCAGGACGAGATCATCTTCGCCGAGCGCGAAGACGGCATCGATCAGGTCGTGACGTTGGCCTTGATCGCGGAGATATTGTTTGAGGCGGTCGGCAAAGAAAGCGAGGAGGTCAACGACATCGTCTTCCGCTCGTTTGTCTCGATTATACCAATCGACAATTTCTTCAGCACGATCCGTTACTACTTTTAGCGCTTCTTTGGTCTCGCTACGCCCCAGTGCTTTGAGTTCCGCATAGGACGCGTCGTTCATAAGGTATTCGAGCACATGCCCATGCGCATATTTAGAAAAACGCTCCAACCAAACTCCGAAAGGAATTCGAACCCCATTCTCCAACACGATCCGCACGACACCCAACGCCGCGCGCCGAAGCGCAAA
>JBCCCT010000163.1:0-7748 GCA_039033355.1 Pseudomonadota bacterium
ATGGTGATGATCATGATCCGTCCGCGACGTTCAACCAGGACGGCTTTTTCTTCTGTCTCTGCACTCATTGGATTCAACCTCCGCTATCTATTGCTCTTGTCTGGCAACAGGTTGAGGCAAAATCCAGAAGACGCAATGGTGCCGTAGCGCCAATCCGCAGCCCGCGATTACTCGACTGTGATCGGCGTTCGGGCAATCACGCGCTTATTGTCGAGCACGTAGCGCAACTCATATTCGCCGGGCTCCTTCGGCGCCCTGAGCTCAACCGGATTGCCTTCTCGCGTATAGCCATAATCGCCATAGCGATTGTCGGCCGCGTCCGGCGCCACAATCGTGATCCAGTCATTATGATTGCCCGGGCCGGACCAGTCGACATTGAACCGCTTTTCAGGAGGCACGCTGGCGGGACCCGACACACTCGCATCGACGTCTTCGACCGTAATCGTCTTAACGCCAACCACACGCCGACCATCGAGCACGTAGCGCAACTCGTACTCGCCCGGTTCGACCGGCATTTTCAGCGTCACAGGCGAACCTTCACGCGCGTATTCATAGTCGCCATAGCGATTCTCAGCCGCATCTGGCGCGACCACAGTCAGCCAGTCATTCTTCCAGCCTGGGCCGTCAAAGCCTAACTCTACCGCAGAGCCGACGCCCGCTGTCTCGTCCGCAGTGAGATTGACCGTGAGATCCGTCGCCACCAATTCCTTGACCGCGAGAACCTTCTTGCCGTCCTGGACATAACGCAATTCCCAATTGCCCGGTTCCAGCGGCATGCGCAGGGTCAGCACATCGCCTTCCCGCGTATAGGCATAATCGGTGTAGCGGCCAGCCGGCTCCCCGGGCCTGACCACGGTCAGCCAGTCATTCTGGCCACCAGGACCGGTCCAGGCGATATCGTGATAGGAACCAATTTCGACCGTGTCTGGTGCCTCCATGGATGCTTCGACCGCGGTCACGGTCAAACTTCGCCGCGCGATAACCTCTTGCCCCGCCTGCACATAACGCAACTCATAGGTTCCAGCCTCAAGCGGTGCGCGCAATTCAAGCGTCTCCCCTTCGCGAGTATAGGCATAATCGGTATAGGCGCGGTCAGCGGCATCAGGCGCGACGACAGTCACCCAATCATCATTGTATCCTGGCCCGGACCAGGCGACGTTGAAGCGTTCGCCCGCAGCGACCGTGTCAGGTGCATCCATGCTGGCGGCCACGGCGGTCGCCTCGATTTCGAGACTGGCGAGAACCCGTGACGGTCGTCCAAGCACGTATCTGACTTCATAAGTCCCCGGCTCAGCAGGCATCCGCAGGGCCAGAGGACTTCCGCCATCACGGATATACTTATAGGTCTTGTAGGATCCAGCCGTGCCGCCAACTTCAGTCACCGTCACCCAGTCGCTCTCCCGCTCTGGCCCGGTCCAATAGACCATCAGATCGGAACTGACAGGCGCGGCGCCTTCTGGTTCGGTGCGCAGGGTTGCATCAAAGCTCTGCTCCAGAGCAATCGTCACCGTCTTTTCGATGCTCTGTGCGACCTGGATCGCGGTCGCTGACCCGCTCAGCGCACGATCAGGCCATTCGACGAAGACGTCGTAAATTCCCGGCGCGACCTCGATCTCGCTGACGCCGGCATCGCTGACCGTAAACACGTCCTCACCACTGGCCGAGACCACACGCCAGGATAGACCACTTTCGATTTCCGGCCCCTGGGCGAGATCTGTCGCGCGCAGAACCATGCGGGTTTCTGTCACCGGTTCCTGAGCCGGAACTTCGGCTACTGTCTGCTCCAGTGCGTTGGACAATTCTTCCGCACTGGAGGCATTGAGATAGCTGCCACCGGTATTGTCAGCCAGGCATTGCAATTGCTCCTGATCGGCCTGCTCGACCACATCAAAGCCGATCACATGTGCGGTAAAGTCGATTCCGGCCTGCTCAAGGGCATTGCCGATTGCACACGGATCCAGATCACAGGTCTCCCGACCGTCACTGACCAGAACCACCGTCGCTTTCTTTTCGGTATAGGCGAGCTGTTCCGCCGCGAACTGAACGGATGCGCTCAGGGGCGTCTTGCCTTTCGGATTGATACCATTCACCGCGGTCCGGACGGCATCGCGGTCGGTCCCGACTTCAACCACTTGTTCAATGTCACCGCAATCGCCTTCGCGATTATGACCATAAGCCACCAGGCCCAGCCTTTGGCCGTCCGGCAAGTCATCAATGATCTGTCCAACCACGGTTCGCGCGATGGTGATCTTGGCCGCACCGTCAATCTGACCCCACATCGAGCCGGATCCATCCAGAACCAGGATAACGTCCTGGTCTTCCGCTTGCGCCAGCGGCGTCATCGCCAGTGCTGTTAGACCCATTGCCGAAACGATTGCGCGCATTGCGCCCATTTTAGTACTCATCTGCGTCCCTTTTTGACGTGGGAGACGAAACCGTCTCCACATCCCCAGGACCTGAGTATGGCATTTATCGTTAATTCGAGCAAAGCCCGCGCCATTTGCGCGGGCTTTCGCCTTCATAAATTAAGCAAACTACTTGCTAGGCAGCGACGCATTGCTCCAGCGCAACGCATGACCGGAGGCCAGCAAAAGCGCGCCTATGACGGTCAATTGCGTCTCATAATCATGCAGGGATTCCACGAATGCGCCGAGCAAGAGAAATCCGATTCCGCTGGCGATCAGAATACCGATCGGTACGGTCAGGCGTTTGGAACTCAATCCAATCAGTGAGAAAGGAATGGCCGCGAGGACAAAAGCCTTGTGCACCCATTCAGCCTCGGCCCAAACGCCAGCAACAGGGAGGACGGCTGACAATAAAGGCAATGCCAGGCAGTGAATCAGGCATAGGCTGGACAATACAATTGCCGAGCCATCAACCACATTTGCGCCTGGCGTCCGCCCAGCCACTAAAAGGCTAGCCTCACGCCGACCCGGATATTCTGCCCAGGCGCAGGAACAAGCTCTTTAAGTACCGATGTCGCAAAACGAACTTCTTCATCTGTCACATTGCGTACTTCGACAAAGGCCTCGGTACCATCCGATCCGATACCAAAGTCTGACAGATCAACCTCGCTACGCAAATCCAGCGTTGTATAGCCGTCCGTCATCAGTTGCCCGACGCCCGGATCATCCTGATCGAACGCAACCGTAAGGGCTGCGCCAAGCTCATAAGCGCCCCATTCTGCGCTGACATCGCTATTTACTGTCACCGGCGGGATGAAAGGAACATTATCGCCTCCATCTAGCTTCGCATCGACGAAATCCAGGCTCGCAGAGTATTCCCAGTCAGCTCCAAGCCAACCATCATCGATAAACACGTCGCCATAAATCTCACCGCCGACAAAGGTGGCATCCTCCTGAACAAACAGGAAAACAGGCAGGCCATCGCCCTCATCGGTCACGACCCCATCTACTAGGGCCACGCCCGGGGTCAGGAAGGTGAACTGGTTGAATTCGGTGACGAATAGGTTGATTCCGACACCGCCATTCTCGCCACGCCAACGTGCAGTACCTTCCAAATTCAGCCCGGATTCTTCCGCAAGTGTTGGATCTCCAACCTCAAACTGGTCCGTCGCGAGATGTGGACCGAACGCAAATAGTTCACTCTCGCTTGGCGCACGTTGCGTGTAGGAGAGTTGCCCGCCCAGCCAGACTCCACCTTCATAGTGTTTGTGAACACCGATCGAGGCGCTGATCAGGTCAAAATCGACCGAACCGAATTGCTCATTGTCATACTCTACATTATCGAGCCGTAGACCACCTTCAAAGCCGAGCCCGTCATCCCATTCCTGGGTCTCGTACAAGAAAACGCCCCAATTCTGGATGTCCGTTGGCGTGATAAAGGCTTCTTCGCCAACCGCGCTGAATTCCCGATCCGAATATTGGACCCCGAACGCACCTTCAAAGCCAGCGAAAACATGGTCGAATTCAACCCGGCCCTCGACGCCGCTATTCTCGAATACGGTGCCGGCTTCACCGGGCGCCTCAAACTCCGTGTGTTCGTAATCGACAATGGCAAGCGTGCCGATCACGTCGGTCAGGAAGCCATTATCCACGGTGACACCGCCACGAACATCGACGCGGGTCTGTTCGAGATCGATGAATGGATTTTCTTCTTCTTCCTCTTCCTCGACCGCTTCACCTTCGCCGCCCTCTTCATCGCCATGCTCTTCTTCATGTCCATGGCCGGGCAGGCCATACTCTGCCGTTTGTTGCCGAACGGCGACGCCGAAAAAGGCATCATCTCCGACCCAGCTGACGCCCGCTGCGAGCGTTTGGGTTTCGACAAAGGAGTTCTCAACTGTGCCCCGAACTTCCTCTTCTTCCTCACCCTCTTCCTCGCCTTCGGCTTCTTCAAGCGCGCGAAAACGAGCTGATTCTGCGAAGTCCGGAATATCGTAATTATCAAAGTCCCGCATGGACGCGGAGACGGATAGGACCAATTGCCCAGCTGTAAACTGGCCCCGTCCAGCGAGCTCGGTGCCCTCATTGACGCTATTGAAAGCCCCGAAAAGATCTGCGGACATTTGCTCTTCGGGAAGATCTTCGACAATTAAACCATCAACAACATTGACCACGCCGCCAATAGCCTGGCCGCCATAGCCAAGCGCTGCAGGTCCGCGGAGGATTTCGATTTTCTCGGCATCGATACCGTCCGCGGTCACCTGGTGATCCGGCGATGCTGCTGAGACGTCGATGACTCCTATGCCATTGGTCAGAACCTGAACCCGCTCAGCACCAAGGCCGCGTAAAATTGGACGGCTGGCGCCGGGACCGAAAAACGTCGTCGAAACGCCCGGTTGGCGATCCAGTGTGTCGCCAAGAGAGCCGCTCAAGGTTTCCAGGATCTCTTCGCGATCCAAAGCTGTGGCATTGCCCACCAGCTCGTCCGCACTGCGATCCGGGCCCGGCGCTGTAATGATGATAGTGCTCTCGCGACGCTCGTCATCATCTGACGATTGCGCATTGGCGGCACCGATCAAAAGCGGCGCTGCAGCGGCCGCCATCAGGAGTTTACGGTTCATGATTAACCTCAAAGTGATGTAATAACATCCTAAAAGCTTATCTGAGAACCAATTGCAACCAGTTTGACAGGTCACTTTCAGAGGTGCGCCAGCAGCTGTGACTTTAGAATCACACACTTGTCGGAGCGGGCTCAGAACCCATCTTACCTCTGATATTTTATGAATTGCGTTTTATGCGCAATGCGGTCGTAAAGCTGGCGCGCGGTGGCATTGTCATCGGCGGTATTCCAATAGACGACGGGGCATCCTTTCGCGTCAGCTTGCGCGTAGACTGCTTCGATCAATGTCCGCCCCACGCCTTTGCCGCGGGCCTCCGGGAGCGCAAAAAGATCTTGCAGGTAACAGACATTCTCGATCCGCCAGCAATGGCGGTGATACATGAAATGCACTAGGCCAAGCGCCTTTTCTCCGTCCCAGGCAATCAACCCCGAAGGTTCGTAAGGTTCATCGGTGAGCAGACGCTGAAAGGTACTCTCGTAGACGTCTTCGCTGACCGCAGATTCATAAAACCTCAGATATCCGGTCCAAAGCTTGCGCCAAACCACCTGATCCTTGGCTCGAATGGGTCTCACGTTTACGGTCATCCCGATCTCCTCGCCTACGGAAACAACGCTTGCAGACCGTCCAGGCCCAACGTTTCGTCCCAACCCATCATCAGATTGAGGTTCTGAATCGCCTGGCCCGAGGATCCCTTCACCAGATTGTCGATCACCGCAACGATCACTACCCGCCCCGGGACCCGGTCCGGATAGACCGCGATGCGGCAATTATTGGTGCCGCGGACATGTTTGGTGTCTGGCGCTTTGGATCCGAGCGGCAAGACCGTGATAAAGGGCGCATTGGCATATTTGGCTTCCAGCGCGGCCTGAATCTGATCAGCATCGCCGCGAATATGACACGTCACGAGTTCGCCGCGCACCATTGGCAGGAGGTGCGGCGTGAAGGTGACACCAATATCATCGCGTCCGGCTTGCGCGTTGAGCTCCTGCTCAATCTCCGGGGCATGGCGATGTTGACCGACTCCATAAGCGAGCGAGCCTTCCGCAGCTTCCGAGAACAAATTGCCCTCTTTCAAGCCGCGGCCCGAGCCTGAAACGCCAGATTTGGCATCGATAATCACACTGTCCGGATCGATCATGTTGACCACGGGCAGCAGGGCCAGAAGGCTCGCCGTCGGATAACAGCCGGGACACGCCACCAGAGATTCACCGCGCAAACTCTCGCCACGCCATTCCGGCAGGCCGTATTTCACAACCGCCGTGCGCGCCGGGTTGAGGTGAGCCCGGCCATAGGTCTCGGCATAGAGATCTGCGTCGCGCAAGCGATAATCGGCGGACAAATCAACCACCCGCACATGATCCGGCAGCGTCTCGATCAGATCCTGGCTGGTGCCATGCGGCAAACAGCCAAACGCAACATCAATATCGCTCCAATCGACGTCCTCGGCTTTCACCACGGCAAGATCGGTCGGACCGGCGAGATGCGGGAAAATCTCGGACAAGGCCTTGCCCGCCAGGCTGTTTCCCGTCGCGGCCACGGCATCCACGCGCGGGTGGCCGGCCAGCAATCGGACCGTTTCTGCGCCTGTATAACCGGACGCGCCGAGGACAGCAGCTTTCAGTTTTGTCTGTTCATTCATGGCCAAACCCTTGTTCCAGATACGAAAAAGGCGCCCCGTTGGAGCGCCTTGATCACGTGTTCGATTAAACCGTAACGCTTAGCGCTTGGAGAATTGGAAGCTACGACGGGCTTTCGCGCGGCCGTATTTCTTCCGCTCAACAACACGCGGGTCACGAGTCAGGAAGCCGAATGGCTTCAGGGTGCGGCGCAGTTCTGGCTCAAAATTGACCAGCGCGCGGGCAATACCGTGACGGACTGCACCGGCTTGACCCGACAGGCCAGAGCCTTTGACGGTCGCGACGACGTCATACTGCGTACGACGATCCGCTTCGATGAGCGGCTGTTCGAGCACCATGCGCAGCACTGGGCGCGCGAAGTACTCATCCTGATCCTTGCCATTGATGGTGATCTTGCCAGAGCCTGGCTTCAGCCAAACACGCGCGGTGGCAGATTTACGGCGGCCGGTACCATAAGAGCGGCCTTGCTCGTCAATCTTGGGTTCCGCAGTGATGGGTGGCAGCTCTTGAGCTGCGTCTTCACCTTCAGTGACGGTTTTCAGATCTTCAAGAGATTGTGCAGTTTCAGCCATGTTTAGGCGACCTTCGTATTCTTGGAGTTCATCGCTGCAAAGTCGACCGCTTCAGGGGCTTGCGCCTCATGCGGGTGCTCTGCGCCAGCATAGACGCGCAGTTTACCGAACTGCTTGCGCGCCAGCGTGCTTTCTTTTGGCAGCATACGCTTCACGGCCATTTCGATGGCGCGCTCAGGGAATCGACCAGACATGATTTTGCCAGCTGTCGTCTCTTTAATGCCGCCCGGGTGACCGGTGTGACGGTAATAGACCTTGTCCGCCAGCTTGTTGCCGGTGAATTTCGCTTTCTCAGCATTGACCACAACGACGAAGTCGCCTGTGTCAATATGAGGCGTGAAGTCAGCGCGGTGCTTGCCACGTAGACGTTTAGCGACGTAGGAAGCAAGACGACCCACCACGACATCGGTCGCGTCGATGACGATCCATTTGTTCTCAACGTCGGCAGGTGCGTTATAAGTTTTCATTGCTCCGCCGGAGCCTCTCATTCGGAGTTATTGGATAATGTTCAAG
>JBCCCT010000164.1:0-7713 GCA_039033355.1 Pseudomonadota bacterium
CACGCTGCGGGCGCAGTACCAGATGGGCTTTGGCCTGCCGGGTCTGGTCGCGATCCATCAGGATGCGACGGGCACGGCGAAGGATATCGCCTTGTCTTACTCCCAAGGCATCGGCAATACGCGCGCCGGCGTTATCGAGACCAGTTTCAAGGAAGAAACCGAGACCGATCTGTTTGGTGAGCAGGCCGTTCTGTGCGGCGGCATTGTCGAGCTGATCAAAGCCGGGTTTGAGACCCTGGTTGAAGCTGGCTACAGCCCGGAAATGGCGTATTTTGAGTGCCTGCACGAGACCAAGCTGATCGTTGATCTGATTTATGAAGGCGGCATCGCCAACATGAATT
Source organism: Pseudomonadota bacterium (assembly GCA_039033355.1). Classification (GTDB taxonomy): domain Bacteria; phylum Pseudomonadota; class Alphaproteobacteria; order Caulobacterales; family Hyphomonadaceae; genus Henriciella. The sequence goes on from JBCCCT010000164.1 coordinate 342, forward strand.
ACTCAATCTCCAACACAGCCGAGTATGGCGAATATGTCTCTGGCCCTCGCGTCGTCGACAGCGAAAGCAAGAAAGCCATGAAAGCCGTCCTTGAAGACATTCAATCCGGCAAGTTTGCCCGCGATTGGGTGTTGGAAAACCAGGCCGGTGCGCCGTCCTTCCTGTCGATGCGTGCCCGGACCAATGACCACCTGATCGAAGAGGTCGGTGAGAAACTGCGCAGCATGATGCATTGGGCGCAAAATGACCGTCTGGTCGACAAAGCCCGTAACTAGTAGAGCGCTCCGTCAGACAACCTCGACCCTACGGGTCGGGGTTACACTTTTTGGTTGAGCGAAATGTTCCCGAGCCGCCGCTGAAGCGTTGACACCGCTGTCACGTCAGCGCATACGAGACCTGACGATTTTGTATCAAAAGGGAGCGGTATGGCGGAGTTTATTCCCGTCGGCTCGTTCGACATTGTTATCTTCGGCGGCACGGGCGATCTGGCCCGACGAAAGCTGCTTCCTGCACTCTACCATCGCTGGGCGGATGGGCAGATTCCGGAGGACTCGCGAATCATTGGTGTTTCGCGGTCGGAACTGGATGATGACGCCTTCCGAAAGTTTGCTTTCGAGGCTTGCGAAGAAGCGACGCCTGATCAGCTGAACAAGTCCGAGTGGAAGAAGTTCGAGAAACACCTTCACTATGTCGCTATGGATGCGACCCAGGCGGACGCCGATTGGGGCGCGATGAAGGAGTTGATCACGATTGAGGATGGACGACCTCTGGTCTTCTATCTAGCGGTGACTCCGAAAATCTATGTGCCGATTTGCGAAGCGCTTGGAAAAGCCGGACTAAACGGTGGGTCTTCGCGCGTCGTGCTGGAAAAGCCGATCGGGACCGATCTGAAGTCAGCGCATGCGATCAATGCCGGCGTCGGGGCTGTCTTCGAAGAAGAGTGTATCTACCGGATCGACCATTATCTTGGCAAAGAGACGGTGCAGAATCTGATGGTGCTCAGATTCGCCAATTCGCTGTTCGAGCCGATGTGGAACCGCACCGCCATTGATCACATTCAGATCACCGTGTCGGAGCATTACGGGGTTGGCGACCGGGCGGGCTATTACGATGGTTCTGGCGCCTTGCGTGACATGGTGCAGAACCACTTGCTGCAGCTGCTCTGTCTCATCGCGATGGAGCCACCAAATTCGATTGATGGCGACGCCATCCGGATCGAGAAGATCAAGGTGTTGGAAGCCCTCCGCCCGATCACTTCAGACAAGGCTGCGAAAAACACGATCCGCGCACAATATACGAGTGGCGCCGTCCAAGGTGAAGCGGTAGCAGGGTATCTCGACGAGCTTGGCCATGACAGCAAGACCGAGACCTTTGTGGCCATCAAGGCGGCGATCGACAATTGGCGCTGGGCGCGTGTGCCTTTCTATTTGCGAACCGGCAAGCGCATGAAGGATCGCCATTCCGAGATTGTCGTTCAGTTCCGAGAAACGCCGCATGCCATGTTTGGCGATACACAGACACCGTCCAACCGCCTGGTCATCAATGTCCAGCCGGATGAAGGCGTGCGCCTCTATTTGCAGATCAAGGAACCGGGCCCGGGCGGATTGCGGATCAAGTCACTGCCGCTCAACCTCGCTTATGCCGACAATTTCCTGGTCCGCTATCCGGATGCATATGAGCGCCTGTTGATGGATGTGGTGCGTGGTAATCTTTCTCTCTTCATGCGCCGCGAAGAAGTCGAAGCGGCCTGGAAATGGGTCGATGGCCTGTTGGCGGCCTGGGAAGAGGCGGATGTGCCGATCGAGACGTATCAGGCAGGCCTCGAAGATGGTCCCGTCGAGGCGCGTCTACTGCTCCGTCGCGATAGCCGCGATTGGTGGGAGGCTTAGATCCAATGACCCAGATTCATGCCACCATTGCTGAAGTCACCGCCCGGATCGAAGCGCGTAGCAAGGATAGCCGCGCGGCCTATCTGGAACTGATCCGCGGGCGCAAACCGTCTGGATTTGCGCGTACCAAATTGACCGAAGGCAATCTCGCGCATGCGTCTGCTGGTTGCGCCGTGATGGACAAGGCGCAGATCCTCGGATCCGGCTGGCCAAATGTCGGCATTGTCACCAGCTATAATGATATGTTGTCGGCGCACGCGCCGTTCGAAAACTATCCTGAGCTTATTCGGGACGAGGCGCGCAAGAATACGGCGACGGCGCAGGTTGCGGGCGGCGTTCCGGCCATGTGCGATGGCGTCACGCAGGGCCAGGAAGGGATGGAGCTGTCGCTCTTCTCGCGCGATGTGATTGCCATGGCGTCGGCCGTTTCGCTCAGCCATGATGCTTATGATGCGGTGTTGAACCTTGGCGTCTGTGACAAGATCATTCCAGGGCTGACCATTGCCGCTTTGCGATTTGGTTGGTTGCCGCATGTCATGGTGCCGGCTGGGCCGATGCCATCCGGTCTGCCAAATCCTGAGAAACAACGCATTCGCCAGGAATTCGCGCTCGGCAATGTTGGCCGCGATGAATTGCTGCGGGCAGAGTCGGAAAGCTATCACAGTCAGGGCACGTGCACGTTCTATGGCACCGCGAACTCGAACCAGATGTTGATGGAAGTCATGGGCTTCCATTTGCCCGGCGCGGCGTTTCCGAACCCCGGCACGCCCTTGCGCGAGGCGCTGACCCGGGCCTCGGTACGCCAGGCACTTCAGAATACACTCAAGGGAACGTATCGGCCGGCGGGTGAACTGGTCGATGCGCGGACCTTTGTGAATGCACTGGTCGGCCTGATGGCGACCGGCGGGTCCACCAATCACGCCCTCCACATTCCGGCCATGGCCGCGGCTGCCGGGTATGAAGTCACGCTGGAGGACTTTGCAGAGGTCAGCGAAGTCGTGCCGTTGCTGTGTCGGATCTATCCGAACGGCCCGGCGGACGTGAACCATTTCCACGCGGCTGGCGGCATGGGGTTTGTGGTTGGGCAATTGCTCAAGGCGGGATTGTTGCAAGGCGACGCCCAGGGGGTCTCCGGGCCGATCAGCACGTATTCCCAGGAACCATGGCTCGACGGTGAGACGTTGAAATGGCGCGAAGCCCCGACCGAGAGTGGCGATCTGGACATTATTCGTCCGGTCGAAGATCCGTTCTCGGCGACTGGCGGCTTGCAGATGCTGGACGGCCCGCTTGGTCGCGGCGTGATCAAGATCTCGGCGGTCAAGCCAGAGCGCCACGTCACCGAAGCGCCGGCGCGTGTGTTCGAAAGCCAGGACGCCGTCAAGGCAGCGTTCAATGCGGGTGAGCTTGATCGCGACGTTGTCATCGTGGTCCGGTTCCAGGGGCCGGCGGCGAATGGCATGCCGGAATTGCACGGCCTGTCTGGCGCGATCGGCGCGCTGCACGACAAGGGGCACAAGGTGGCGCTCGTCACCGATGGCCGCATGTCCGGTGCGTCCGGCAAGTTTCCAGCCGCCATTCATGTTGGACCGGAAGCCAGTCGTGGCGGGCCGCTTGCGCGCGTGCGCGACGGTGACGTGATCCGCCTGGACGCGGTTCAGGGACAATTGGACATAAAAGTCGAGCCAAGCGAATTCGAAAGCCGCGATCCTGCGCCTTTCCGCCCGAATATCTCTTCTATCGGATTGGGACGAGAGATGTTTGGCGGATTTCGTGCCGCGGTCAGTAATTCAGAACAAGGCGGCAGCGTCTTTTCGATGTTGGGGGGAATGTAATGCCAGATAGTGTACTGGTGGGGGATATTGGCGGGACAAATGTCCGCTTTGGACGCGCGAGGCTCGGATTTGCCGGGCACCCGGAAGTCGAAGATATCACGGTCCTGCCTGGGGACAATTTTGGCTGTTTCGATGATGCGTTGAATGTCTATCTGGGGCAGCTTGGCAATAAGCGTCCGGACCAGGCCTTGTTCGCGTTTGCCGGGCCTGTGCGCGACGGCATTGTCCGCCTGACCAATCGGAACTGGACGATTAATAGCCGCGACCTGGCGCAAAAGGTCGGCCTGGAGCGCGTGCGTCTGGTCAATGATTATGCCGCGATGGCGCGGTCCATCCCGGAGCTTGGGGATGAAAGCTTCCACTTGTTGCATGATGGCCGGGTGCCGGATCAGCGCTCACCGATTCTGGTGGCGGGGCCTGGAACCGGGCTCGGCATGGCGACACTGTTGCCGGAAGGCGAGCGGGGCTGGCGTGTGATGACCGGGGAGGGCGGCCATGCGGCGTTTGCCCCGCGCTCCGAGCGGGAATGGGAATTGACCAAACGTCTGCGCACCTCGCACGGATATGTCTCGAAAGAGCTGGTTCTGTCCGGCTCTGGTCTCAACGCGGTTCACAAGGCGCTGTGCGAAATTGACGGCCTGCTCTGGGAAGTGACACCGCCTGCCGAAATCATGCGCCGCGCTCATGCCGGCGATAAACTGTCCCACGATATTTGCGAGATCCGCGCAGGGGCCACTCTGGACGCTCTGGGTGATGCGGCGCTGATCAATGGCACACGTGGCGGCGTCGTCATCACTGGCGGCGTGGCGGAGCGCCTGGTCGACTGGCTGGCGAAACCGGAAGCCTTGTCACGATTCTTCCAGCGCGGACCCATGAGTCATTACATGGAGCCTATTCCCATTCGTCTATTGATGGAGGGCGAAGCGGCCCTTATCGGTGCAGCGGCTCTGCACTTTGATGAGGATCTTGACGCATGATCAATCTCGCCACGTTTCGGGAAGCTTTGCACGGCGCACCAATCGTCCCCGTTCTGACGGTGACGCAAGTTGAGCACGCCGCACCCCTGGCCACGACCTTGCTTTCGGGCGGCTTGAAAAGCGCTGAAGTGACGATGCGGACGCCGGTGGCATTGGAAGTGATCACCGAAATGAAGGCGGCCGCGCCGGACCTGGTGGTTGGCGCTGGCACAATCTGCTCCGAAGGCGATGTCGACGCCGCGCTGAAAGCCGGTGCTGACTTTCTGGTATCACCAGGCGCCGGACCAGACCTTTTGAAGGCGCTCGCTTATCATGATGGCGTCATTCTTCCGGGCGTATCGACGGCCAGTGAAGCCATGGCGCGCTTTGAACAGGGGTATGGCGTCCAGAAATTTTTCCCGGCTGAAGCCGCAGGGGGTGCCAATTTCCTGAAGTCGCTCGCAGGGCCATTGCCGCATATCGACTTCATGCCGACGGGCGGGGTCAAACCGCATAATGCGATGGATTATTTGAGTCTGCCCAATGTGATCGCCGCAGGCGGCACCTGGATCGCGTCACCGGCCGAAATGGAAGCTGGCGATTGGGCTGGAATCGAAGCCAAAGTCCGCGAAGCAGCAGAACTCGGTAAGGGTATCTAGACATGAGCAGAATGGCCGCAGGGTTGAGAGGGCGAAGCGCGAAAATCGTGGCGACGCTCGGACCCGGCAGTTCGGCGCCTGGCACCATTCGCCTTCTGGCGGAGGCGGGCGTCGATGTGTTTCGTCTGAACTTCAGTCATGGCGAGCAGGAAAAGCACAAACAGACCTATGACTTCATTCGCCAGACCGAGGACCTGCTCGGGCGTCCGCTGGCCGTTCTGGCGGATATGCAAGGCCCGAAAATCCGCGTCGGGAGGTTCCCGGATGGCGCGCTGCAACTCGAAATGCGCGGCGAGTATGATCTGGTCGTGGGTGATGAAACGGATGCTGCCAAGACCATCCCTGTGCCGCGTGCCGAAATTCTCTCTGTGCTCGAGCCTGGGGATATGATTCTCGCCGATGATGGCTTGTTGATTTTCACAGTGCTTGAAGCCGGTGAGACGCCGCGCGTTCGATCCGAACTACCGGGTGTGTTGAAGGATCGCAAAGGGTTCACGGTGCGCGGCAAGGCGCTGCCCGTTCCGGCCTTGTCGGAAAAGGATCGCAGCGATCTCGCCTTCGCACTCGACATGGGGGTCGATATCATCGCGCTCTCCTTTGTGCAGACGGTTGCCGATATCGAGGAAGCGCGCGGCCTGATCGGCGATCAGGCGATGATTGTGGCCAAGCTCGAAAAGCCGGCTGCGATTGATAATCTGGATGGCATTATTGCCGCCACAGACGCCGTAATGATTGCCCGCGGCGATCTCGGTGTGGAATTCCCGCCTGAAGAAGTCCCGTTGATCCAGCGCAAGATTGTGAGGGTCGCCCGCAATGCCGGAAAGCCAGTCATCGTGGCCACGCAAATGCTGGAAAGCATGGTCGAGAATGCGGCGCCAACCCGGGCAGAAGCGAGCGATGTTGCCACAGCGGTCTATCAGGGCGTCGATGCGGTCATGTTATCAGCTGAAACGGCTGTGGGACGGCACCCAGCCACGGCCGTTGCGATCATGAACCGGATCATTCGGGCCGTCGAAAAGGCAGACGATTATCGCCAGGCGCTGGTTCAGTATGATGGCGGGGGCGATGCACATGACGATGTCGACACGACGGCCAATGCTGTCATGGAAATTGCGGAACGCAATGATACGCCGCTGGCCTTGCGGACCGGCGATATTTTCCGTCTGGCGCAATTCTCTCGCGTGCGCGGAAAACAACCGATTCTGTATGGTTCACTCGACAAGAAGCGGTTGCGCCAGGCGCAATTGCTGTGGGGCATTCACTCAGCCACCATGGCGCCCGGCGATGACTGGGCCCGCCGGTTGATGGAAACGGCCTCCCTGACCGGAGCCGTCACCTATGCCATGTGGCGAGGATGCGATGGCGTCTGGGCCTGGGAAATGGGTGTGGAAAGCGTTTGATTTAGTGTGGCTTCACGCTGCTGTGAGGCGATTTCCCCCTTTATTCTCTGCCTGCGAATCCCCATAACCAGCGCTGAAACGATTCTCGCCCGATTTTGGGCCCATGGAGATGCAAATGGCGGATGCAGCGCAATCCACACGTCATGCTGAGATTTTGATCATTGGCTCTGGCCCGGCTGGCTGGACCGCAGCGGTCTATGCCGCACGCGCCATGCGCGACACGCTTGTGGTCGCGGGGTCGCAACCTGGCGGACAATTGACCATCACGACCGACGTCGAGAACTATCCTGGATTTGCTGAAATCCAGGGGCCGGAATTGATGGAAAAGATGAAAGAACATGCCTTGAAAATGGGCGCTAATCTCGCGGAAGATCACATTACCTCCGTCGATTTTGACAGCCGCCCCTTCAAGGCGGTGGGTGATAGTGGCACGATCTATACTGCCGACTCCATTGTCATCTCCACCGGGGCCCAGGCGAAATGGCTCGGTCTGCCGAGTGAGACGAAATTCCAGGGCTTTGGCGTATCGGCTTGTGCGACCTGTGATGGCTTCTTCTATCGCGGCAAGGATGTCGTTGTCGTCGGCGGCGGCAATACCGCGGTCGAGGAGGCGCTGTTCCTGACCAACTTCGCGGA
>JBCCCT010000165.1:0-7652 GCA_039033355.1 Pseudomonadota bacterium
AGGAAAAGACGGGGGTCGAAACCCGGCGCGTTTGCGCGTATTTGGTTGACATTCACCATGGTCATCTGAGAATGCCCGTGAAACGCTCAAAAGTGCAAGACAGGAAAAGAGAATGGCAGACCAGGCCTATGATGATCGTGACGGCTATATCTGGATGGACGGTGCGTTCGTCCCGTGGCGCGACACGAAGGTCCATGTGCTGACGCATGCCATGCATTATGCCTCCTGTGTGTTCGAAGGCGAGCGCGCTTATGGCGGGGTGATCTATGCGTCGCGCCGGCACTCGGAGCGTTTGGCCAATTCCGCCAAGATTATGGGGTTTGAGTTACCGGTCTCGGTTGACGAGCTGGAGCAGATCAAGACGGAAACCCTCGCCAAGTCGGGCCTCGAAAATGCTTATGTGCGCGCCTTTGCCTGGCGCGGCAGCGAAATGATGGGTGTTTCAGCGCAAAACAACACCATCCACCTGGCCGTCGCGGTCTGGGCGTGGGGCGACTATTTTGCCGACAAGATGAAAGGCATCCGGATGACGCATGCCATGTATCGTCGGCCAGACCCGCTCACCGCGCCCTGCCATGCCAAGGCGGCGGGTCTGTACATGATCTGCACCTTGTCCAAACACGCGGCCGAGAATGAGGGCTATGCCGACGCGCTGATGTTGGATTATCGCGGCCAGGTGGCCGAAGCGACCGGCGCAAACATCTTTTTTATGCGCGATGGCGCGCTGCACACGCCGACACCCGATTGTTTTCTCAACGGAATCACTCGCCAGACCGCGATCAAGCTTGCCAAGGCACGCCAAATTGAGGTGATTGAACGGGTCATCATGCCGGACGAGTTGAGCACATTTGACGAGTGTTTCATCACCGGCTCTGCGGCTGAAATTACACCCGTGGCCGAGATTGGCGAACATAGATTCACGCCTGGCTATACGTCTGAAGCGCTGGTCAATGACTATGCGGATCTGGTCTATCGCCGGATCGCCATGCCAGCCTGAATTACGGTTTCAATTTCTGCCCGATTCGGGTGCATCTCTGCCTAGAGGTGTGTCACGTATGCCACGAATAAACTTGATTGCAGTTTGATAAGACGAAAAACTTGGACTGCTGACGGGTTCCGCTCCTAAGCATTTAACTAGCGTTAATGTACTAGAGGGAGAGGCTCACCCATGCGGAGAGAGAAGAAGGGCGTATCTTTTAAAAAGGTACTCATTTCGAGCGCAGCCATTGCATCCATGGCAACGGCACTATCAATGACTGCAACGGCCCAGGATGAGGGCGATGAGGAAGAAGCGGCGGTACAAGATACCATCGTGATCACCGGATCGCGGATTCCGACAGACCCGAACCTGGCATCTTCAACGCCAGTTCAGTCAATCGATGAATCGCAGATTCGCCTGTCCGGTGAATTGAACCTGGCTGATGTCGTCAACGACATTCCGGCCCTGGTGTCTTCATTCACGGGCGCCAACACGCTGACCGACGGTTTTGCGGACATCGATCCAGGTGCCAATATTCTGAACCTTCGCGGCCTGGGTGGGGACCGGACATTGACCCTGGTCAATGGCCGTCGTCATGTCGCCGGTTTCCGCGGTAGCCAGGCAGTCGATGTCGGGACGATCCCGCGCGCGCTGGTAGAAAATGTCGAAGTGACCACTGGTGGTGCTTCGGCGATCTATGGTGCCGACGCTGTGACCGGTGTTGTCAACTTCATCCTCAAGGACGATTTTGAGGGCATGCAGCTTGATGCGCGCGCCGGTATCTCCGGCGAAATGGACGCCGAGAATTTTGCCGTTGATCTGCTTTGGGGTCAGAACTTCCACAATGATCGCGGTAACGTCGTTGTCGCCTTCACCGCGGAACAGGATTCTGGCATCACGATGGGTGATCGCGACTGGTCGCGCGATAATGGGATCGACACGACCCAGACCAACCCGGACAGCCTGACAGACCCGAACGCGCCATCGCGGGCGGTTATTCAGGACCCACGCTTCTGGCTGACCTCGCAGGAAGGCTCGATCGCGCCTGGTTTCGGCAATCGGAGCACGGTCTTCGTTGACATTAATGGCAACGGCATTGCGGACTGTCAGGAATCAGAAGGTGGCCGCGTTGGCTTCCTGGCGGGTTGCTGGCTGACCAATCCGGACGGCTCGGTTCGGGTTAACCAGGACGGCATCGTCCTGAACGGTCTATGGGGTATTGGTGGTGACGGTGGTCGTCTGAACTTCAACCGTGACTCGCTTTATCCTGCGACGGATCGTTTCGTGTTCAACGTGAACTCAAACTACGACATTTCGGACAACATGAACGTGTTCTTCGAAGGGAAGTATGTCCACGCGGAGTCGACCACGTTTGGCGAGCAGGACTCTTTCTATGACACATTGGAGATCCGGTCTGACAACGCGTTCATTCCGTCTCAATTGCAATCCGTTGCCGACACAGTTGGTTATTTGCTGCTGACGCAGGACCCGCTGGACTGGAGCGACAATAACGAATTCACCTATACACGTGAAACTTGGCGTTTCGTTGGGGGTCTGGAGTGGGAATATGCCCCAGGACACTTCGCCGAATTCTCTGCCAACTATGGCAATTTCACCAATACGTCGAAAGAGACCGGTCTCTATCTCGACCGTGTGTTTGCGGCGATTGATGCGGTTGAAGCACCGGATGGCAGCATTGTCTGTCGTTCAGATCTCGACCCAACGGCGTCTTACCCAATCGATTACTTCACGGCTGGCAACGGGTTTGCCGACGGTGGGTTCTCGTCTGACCGCTATTACTCGTTCACACCAGGCGATGGTCAGTGTCAGCCGCTTAATCCGTTCGGCACATATTCTGCCAGCGCCGCGGCTCAGAACTTCGTGACGTCTCAGCTGGAAGACAAGCTGGAGCTGGAACAGACTGTTCTGTCAGCGATTGCTTTCGGTGAGTTCGATATTCTGGATGTCGTGCTCGACGGACCGATCGGTTATGCGGGCGGTATCGAGTATCGCGACGAGACCAGTAAGAACACACTGGATCCACTCACGCTCGGTATTCTTCCAGCGGGCACATCATTCACCCCTGGCGTTCAGGTCAGCACGGTAGATCCGTTCCTGTTCTCGTTCACCGATATTGATAACTCGCAGCAGTTCAACACGGAAGGCGGTTACGATGTGACCGACATTTTCGCGGAGATCAGACTGCCGGTCTTCAAGGATCGTCCATTCGCCAAAGAGCTCAGCCTCGACGCTGCGATCCGTCTGGCTGACTATTCCACACTGGGTGACGCAACCACCTGGAAAGTGGGTGGTACCTGGGCACCGATCGAGGATCTCGGCTTCCGGGCAACTTACTCTGAGGCGGTGCGTGCGCCGAACATTTCAGAATTGTTCGACCCGCAACTGCCAATCACTGTGGCGGCGACCGCCGACCCATGTGACCCGACCAATGTCGGCAATGGCAGCGCCCAGCGTGAAGCCAACTGTATTGCCGGGCTTCAGGCCGCAGGCGTACCATTGGCCGAGATCGTTGACGGTGGTGGCAACTATATCTGGACCAACCCGCTGACCGCACGCTTCTCAGGCGTTTCGGGTGGTAATCCGGATCTGGATGTTGAAACCGCGGAAACGCTGACCGTGGGTGCGGTGTTCCAGCCAAGCTTCGTCGATGGCCTGTCCTTCACCGTCGACTATTGGGATATCGAAATTGAGGATGCGATCGCTGCGGTTGCGTCCGGCGATATTCTGGACGGCTGTCACGACTCTGCCAGCTTCCCGACCCTGGAATTCTGTGGCCTGTTCACACGTCGCGCGGATGGCGGTCTGAACTTCCTGGAATCTGGTCAGATCAACTTCGCGCGGCTGGAAGCCAGCGGTGTTGATATTGCCGTCAACTACACATGGGACGTGGGCCCGAACACGTTCACAGCTGCCCTTGTTGGATCTCAGCAAGACAAGCTTGATCGTTTCTTCAACCCGACCGATCCGGCCGATGTTGACCCTGAAATTCAGGAAATCCAGCGTCCGGAATACTCTGGCAACCTGTCACTCGGATGGGAGCGTGGACCTTACACCGTTGGGTTCCAGACGACCTATCAGAGCAAGCAGTCTGTTGACGAAATCGAAGACGTACTGGGTCTGAATGGCAATGCTGACATCTATGGCGCAGATGGCTTCTTCGACGAGACCTACATCTTCGACGTCAATGCCAGCTATGAGCATAGCGACTCACTGACCTTCTATGGCGGTGTCAACAATCTGGCCGATGAAGAGCCGTTCTCGACGGAACTCGCATGGCCGGTTGACCCACGCGGTCGCTTCTTCTTCCTGGGCGTGACTTACAAGCAGTAAGTCCAGGCAGGATCGAAACTGGAATGCGGAGGCGAAAGCCTCCGCATTTCTTGTTATGGGGATGTTATGAGCCTTCAGAATCAGCGCGAGACACTCTTGAAACAGGTCGATCAACGGGTCGCCAATCGCGAATTCGTGCCCGTGATTGCCGAACTGAAAGAGGCGTTGAAAGCGGACCCGCAATTCTTTCAGGGCTGGCTCCGCCTGAGCAAGATCCTGTTCAACACAGCAAATTATCGCGAAGCGGTTCATGTCAGCCAGGTCGCGGAACAGTTCGATCCGCTGCAAGCTGACTTTCGCACCATTCAGTCGCATATGCAGACGCGGGCCTATAGCCAGGCTGAACAGGTGGCCAAACAGATGCTGCAACGGGAACCGGGGCATCCGCGGGCGGTGTTCACGATTGCCGAAATTTCCAGTCTCAAGAATTATCCCGAAGGCCGCGTCGAAGCGCTCCGGCATGGGCTTGAATATGGCCCCGCCAATCTGACGTTGCGCCATATGCTGATCGGCGCGCTTGAACAGGCAGGCGATTTCCAAGGGGCAATTGAGCAGGCCCGGATCCTCGTTGAAACCGAGGAGTCCTTCAATGCGCTCTGGTCTCTGGTCACCGTCTTGCTGCGGCATGGACGAAATGAGGAATTGCTGGGGATTTGCGATCGTTCTGAAGCGGTCAGCAATGGCGACAAAGCGAAGCTCAGCCAGATCAACCTGGTGCGCGGACAAATCCTGCGGGTCATGGGACGGCGTGAAGACAGCATCGCCGCCTATCGTGCCTGTCTGGCGGATAATCCACTCAATGCCGGTGCCTGGTGGGCGCTCGCGGATATGAAGACCTTTGCCTTTTCGAGCGCTGATAGTGCAGCGATCCGCACCCTGCTGGCCACGCCATCTCTGCCAGAACCGGAAAAATGCGTCGCGACATTTGCGCTGGCCAAGGCGAGCGAAACCGAAGGCGACTGGGATCAGACCATGGCGCTGTATCACAGCGCCAACCAGCTGCACGCGAACGCATCTTATGATCCCGGTGTGTTTGCGAACGAAGTTTCGACGCGTATCTCGGCATTCTCGGCTGAAATCCTCTCGAGACAGGCAGCGCAGGCCCCGACGGGGCCGACCCCTGTTTTCATTCTCGGCTTGCCGCGCTCAGGCTCGACCCTGATTGAGCAAATCCTGGCCAGTCATTCCGAGATTGAAGGGACGATTGAACAACCCGTCATGCCCAGCATTGCGCGCAAGGCGCATGTCAAATGTGCGCTGGATCATCAAGGCAGCCTGCTCGACAAGGTCGGCCACCTGTCACCAGCTGACCTCGCCGCATTCGGACAATCCTATCTCGACGATGGTGCGCTGTTTCGGACCGGCGCCACACGCTTCTTCACGGACAAGCTGCCCTTCAATTTCCGCCATATCGGCCTGATCCATAAGTGCTTGCCCAATGCCATCATCATTGATGCCAGACGCAATCCGATGGATTGCGGACTAAGTCTCTACAAGCAGCATTTTCCGACCGGCGTTGAGTTCAGCTATGGGCTGGATCATATCGGCGCTTTTTATCGCGACTATTTGCGCTTGATGGATCATTGGCACGCGGTTCTTCCGGGCCGCGTACTGACCGTGCAATATGAAGAACTGGTGCGCGAGCCGGAAGCCAGGATCCGCGCCCTGCTGGATCATGTTGGCGTCGCGTTCGAGCCGGCCTGCCTCGACTTTCACAAGACCGATCGCGCCGTGCGCACCGCCAGTAGCGAGCAAGTCCGACAGCCGATCAATACGCGTGGCATTGGCGCGTGGCGCAAAGTCGAGGCGCATCTCGCACCGCTCAGGACGGCGCTGGGCCCTGATGTGTTTGCCCGGTTTGACGGATTGTATAACGCCTAGTTGCTGATCTCGTCGAGATAGACCACGCCTGCCTTCATGACGAAATCGATGTCTTCCAGCTCGCGAATATTGTCGAGCGGGTCGCCTGTTACCGCGATCAGATCTGCGGCCTTGCCGACCGTGATCGAGCCGATTTCATCCTCGATCCCGAATAGGGTGGCATTGCTCAGGGTCGCGGTCTGAATGGCCTGCATGGGCGACATGCCCCATTCGACCATTTTCGAGAATTGCCGCGCATTGGTGCCGTGCGGATAGACGCCGGCATCGCTGCCAAAGGCCATCTTCGCGCCGGCCCGATGTGCGGCCTGAAAGCGTTCGCGCTGGACCCGGCCAACCATCCGTTCCTTGGCGAGAGATTCCTCAAGGATTCCAGCCGCTTCGCCCTCGGACAGAATATAGTCCGAGACATAGATATCCATCGACAGATAGGTGCCTTGTTCGACCGCCTGGGCAATGCTCTCATCGGTGATCATGCTGGCATGTTCGACCGAGTCGACACCGGCTTCGATGGCCGACTGGATACCGCGCGGGCCATGCGCATGCACCGCGACTTTCAGATCCAGCAGGCGCGCCTCGTCAACAATCGCCTTCATCTCTTCCAGCGAATATTGCTGCGCATTGATCGATGTATTGGGCGACAGGACGCCGCCCGTGCCACAGAATTTTATCACCCGGGCGCCATACTTCTTGTTCTCACGCACTTTCTGGCGAACTTCCCAGGGACCATCGGCGCGGCCACCGGTACGGACTTGCGCTTCATAAGGCAGCAGGGTCGCGTCGCCGCAATGGCCGCCCGTGATCCCGATGGACTGACCGGCGCCGATGATGCGCGGTCCGATAATCTCACCTTCATTAATGGCTTTCATCAAGTCGATATCGGTAAAGCCTGGCGCGCCCAAATTGCGCACGGTGGTGAAACCGGCCAGCAAGGTGATCTCTGCATTCACAACACCGCTGATTGCAGCGCGCGAGGTCGAGCGGGTCAGTCGCCGGAAGCCATGTACATTGGCGCCAGAGGTCAGGTGAACATGGCTGTCGGACAGGCCTGGCATCAGGGTCGCGCCGGCAAGATCAATTTCGGTCCACTCGCCATCCGGCAAGCGACGCTCCGATCCGATATAGGCGATCTTGTTATCCTCGATCGCGACCACCTGGCCGCGGATCACTTTGCCATTTTCAACATCGATAATGTCAGCACCTTTGAGCACGGTGCCTGGCGCCGCGGCCGCAAGGCCAGCCGCCGCCAAAGCCGCGGAAATCGCGGCAAAGAAACGGTTTAAATTCATGGTCGGTCCCAACTCCCAATTTGGCACTTCCAGACCTTATGGCATAAGGCGCGCCGCTAATTTGGCAATCGTTCCAATGGGATATAATCGAGATCGAATCCGAAATGCCGCGGGCTGACCGCCTTCAAGGCGTCGGCGCTGCGATAAAAGTCAGG
>JBCCCT010000166.1:0-7561 GCA_039033355.1 Pseudomonadota bacterium
CGGGATGAGCTGCAATCGCGGATGCGTCGGCGCCGTCGTCGCCGCTCTGGTGGTGCGCCTGGGACGGATGTGATCACCTCTCTGTTCCACGCCGGCTAAGGCGATAACAGGGTGCCGAAAGGCGCCCTGATTTCCAATTTTCTCGAATTCCCCCATGATGAGGGTTCTCATCTGGAGGGAGAGAGACAATGAAAAAAATGATTGCTGAAGCGATCGGCACTTTCACTTTGGTGCTGTTCGGGTGCGGCGCAGCTGTTCTCGCGGGTGCAGGGACGGTGGGCGTCGAAGCTGTTGGCCAGCTCGGGATCGCCTTTGCCTTTGGGCTTGCGATTGTCGCCATGGCTTATGGCATCGGCCCGATTTCCGGCTGTCACGTCAATCCAGCCGTATCGTTCGGCGCCTTTGTGTCCGGGCGCATGAGTGCCGGCGAGATGATCCAGTACTGGATCGCGCAATTTGTCGGCGCAACGATCGCCGCTGGCGTGCTCTTGCTGATTGCCTCAGGCAAGTCTGACTATGCGCTGGCGGAGAACGGCCTTGGCGCGAATGGTTGGGGGCCGGGCTATCTTGGCGAATATACATTGATGGCGGCCTTCGTTTTTGAAGTGGTCGCGACCTTCATTTTTCTGGTCGTCATTCTCGGCGCGACGCAAAAAGCGGCGCCGGCGCAGTTTGCCGGCCTGGCCATCGGTCTGACTCTGGTCCTGATCCACATTGTCGGCATCCAGGTGACCGGCGTGTCGGTCAATCCGGCGCGCAGTTTCGGACCGGCGGTCTTTGTTGGCGGCAGCGCGCTCAGCCAGCTCTGGTTGTTCTTTGTTGCGCCATTGATCGGCGCGGCTCTGGCCGGCCTTCTGTTCAAGCAGAAATTGCTCGAAGCCGACGCCGATTAGCGCCGAACCTAGGTCTCAAAGCGCACGAAGGTGTCGGCCATGATTCGGGGTCGCTCTTCGTGCGTGACCGGATCCCATTCCCGCTTCGGCGTGGTCAGGAAGTCGCCTTCATAGATGTGAATGGCGCCGGTCAGGCTCTGGCTGGGATTGAAGGCGGTGTGGATATCTTCGCGGCTCATCGCATGCGTGTCACCGGCTGACAGGGTCAGCGCGCCGACCGGCTTGATCCCATCGCCATCCCGGGCCCAGAGCAGATTGTCTTCGCGGCCCTGATAGATGCCGATCACCGCCCAGCTATTGTGATTGTGTGGCTCGGTAATGATCCCGGGCGGCCAGATAATGTTCATGATGGTCAGGGCGTCATCGCGATAGATGACCGAGAAGTCGCCGCGCTCTAACGCCCCGATCCAGGGCGGCGGGCCTTGCCAGTCGGCGAGAAACCCGGCCAGGGTCTCTCGCACGCGGTCGGCGCCGCCGGTTTCGTGCGCAGTCTTGATCGCTTCGATAAAGGCTTCGCGCACGCTCATCGCTAGCCCATATTCATGTCCATGGCGCCGAGATATTCGCGCTTGCCAATCGGCACGCCTTTCTGACGCAGCAGATTATAGGCTGTGGTCATGTGGAAGAAGAAGTTCGGCATCAGGAAAGACGTCAAGAAGCCAAGTCCCTTGAACGGCAGTTTGAAGTCGCCAAGGACAAAGACCAGATCCTTGTCGAGGAGGCCATCCAGTTCCGACGCCTCAATGGTCTTCAATTCTGCAATCGTGTCCGCGAGCAAGGTTTCCAGATCCGCATAGGAGTTGATGGTCATGTCCGGTGGCGGGCCAGCCTGGCCGGAGCGCATGGAGTGAATGCCGCCGACGCTCTGATGACAGACCGCCCGGATCTGGAAGGAGAATGGCAACATATCCTCGATCAGCTTTTCATTGATGAAGGCATCGGCGCCGTCGCCCAGATGCTCGCGGCCCGCGGTCATGATGCCGACCAGGGCTTCGGCCTGGCGGATCATCACGCCAATCGTGGATTTATAGATAGCGGTGGTCATAGGCGGGCTCCTCCAGCCGTAAATGTGTCTAGGGCATTTGGGGCAGGCGGGCGGTCAGGGCAAGAGGCGATCACGCGCCAAACACGGCCAATCCACTGACCAGAAGCAAAAAATAGCCGCCAAAATGCTTGGCCCGGGTGCTCCACATGTTTCCCAGGGCGCCGGAGATGAGCATGGCGGCGACGCCATAGATCACCCATTTCCGCACCTCACCTTCGAACAGGGTGGGCGCGGCGATCAACAGGACACCGCCAGCAAACCAGTAGACGGCTGAGAGAAACATGATCGCGTGCAGGATTCGCTTCGCGGCCGGGTTTGGCGCTGTGCTCGGTCCAACAACCGTGGTCGCGCCGAGATAGCCGTGAATGATCGCAATCACGACGGTCAGGCTACCGGCCAGGTAGAGTGCGATGTTTTCCATATATCCCTCCATGGATGAGATCATGACGCGCGCTTGAGCAAAAACCAGATTACGGATCGCCGCGCGGCGTATTGTCAGGGGACAGCGCGTTTGGCCTGAACGGCGAGAACCGTCAGGTGTCGAGAGGTTTTGTTTGTGTCTTGAGACCCTCATCCTGAGCTTGGCGAAGGATCGTGGGTCGGGCTTTCTGGAAGCCCCGCCTCGTCCTTCGTCAGGCTCAGGATGAGGCGTTCGGGGGATTGGGTGAGACTAGCCGGGTTCGAGGTGCACCCGTGTCCGACTATCCCGGGCTTGACCCGGGATCTCGGGCCGCATGATCGGAAGACACGAGGGAGATCCCGGATCAAGTCCGGGACAATCGGATAGGAGCGAGATGGCCCGTTCAAAGACTTGCGGGCACATATCCTCGACATCACTCGGGGCATAAAAACGCGTGCCCAGATCATAAGCTGCGAAGTTCCGCGCCATGCCTTCAAAATACGGCACCCACGCACGGCCATGGCGGTCGACTTGCACAAAAGCTTGCCGACCGGTCGCAGCTGACCAGCGATCAATCCGCCACAGCTCCAGAAACAGGATCGGCCAGAAGAACACGGCGACCTGTCTGTAATGCGCGAAGAGATAGCGATGAATGATCATGGGCTTAAGGATAAGCGCATCCTGAACCCGGTCGGATTCAAAACCCGCGCATCCCCGCGCAGGCGGGGATCTCAGGCCACCAAGACAGGGACTCGCCGCACCAGATCCCGGATCAAGTCCGGGATGCGCGGTAGATCTTTTCAGTCTGCGAATATCTCTGTTGCCGAGAAAATTGAGCGCCGTTTCGCCGGCTGAGCGCTTGGCTCGAAGGCGCACGACCTCGCCTTGTTACACCGCCTTAAGCATCTGCTCGATGCTCGCGGCCCACCAGTCGAGCTGTTTCCCGCGTTCCTTCCTGGAGCGCAGGCCGACACTGCGGCGGAACGCGGCGCCATAGAGCGGGTAGAGCGCGAGATCCATGTGCAGCGCTGCCATGACCCGACGAATATCATCTGCCTCCGTGTCCGGATGCGTATTCTGTGGGATCAAAGCGTCCACGACGGGCTTCAACAAGGGCGGACCTGAGTCCCGCCAGCCAGAATGGGTCATCGCGTGCGCCAGTTCAGCATAGCCTTGCGCGTAAAGCCTATCCAGATCTGCGAGCAAGTCCCGAAAGCTGTCGGGCGTCGCTGTCCAGCGATCCGTGATCGCGCGAATGCCGCGGCGCACCTTGGTCACGACATGATCCATCAGGGCCTTGAACAAGCCTTCGCGATTGCCGAAATGGTGCGCGATGGCCGCATCCGTAACCTCTGCCCGCCGGGCCACAGCGCGCATTTGCACAGCAGCGAGCCCATCTTCGACCAGAATGTCTTCAGCGCAAGAAAGGAAAATCTGCCTGGCGTCCTCCGGCGAACGCCGCACGCGAGGCTTCAGAGTCTGGGGCATGGCGAAATCCTTTACCTTGACTACTCAATGTAGTAATGCAACATACCTTGAATAGTCAAGGTAATATCCATGAAACAGGTTGAGCTCACATCTGACGGCACGCGTCTCGTTGCCACGCAGTGCGGCGAGGCGCCGGATCTGTTGCTCTTGCATGCGGGCGGGGAGCGCCGTCATGTCTGGCGTCCGATCCAGGAAAGACTGGCCCGGTCTGGCCTGGCATCGATTGCTTTTGATCAGCGCGGGCATGGCGACAGTGACGGTTCTGTCGGAGACGGGATTGAGGCCTTCGCCGCGGATGCCGGGGCGATGCTGCGAGCCCATTCGAGCGTGCGTCTGGTTGTCGGTGGCTCGCTGGGCGGCATGTCCTTATTGCTGGCTTGCGCGGCGAAATCGGTACAGGCGCGGCTAGCCGGCCTGGTCCTGGTCGATGTCGTTCCTGCGCCGGACCCGGACCGGGTACGAACCTTCCTGACCCGACAAGGCGAGGGGCTCGGCCAATCTCCGCTGGTCGACAGCATCCTGTCGCAGCCGACGGTCTTTCTCGAGGCGTCGCAGAATCTGGACCTGCCAGTCTTGCTGGTCCGTGCCGGGCAGAAGGGACCAATGTCGAATGACGAGGTCCGCCGCTTTCGCACGCTGTGTCGGCACTTGCAGGTCACGCATGTCGACACCGCGGGGCATCTGGTGGCGCGGGACGCACCGATTGTGCTGGCGGATCGACTCCTCGACTTTGAACAGAGTGAGTGCGTGCGGGCGCGGGGATTGGTGGCAGCGGGCTAATGCGAGGTGGTGTTGCGAACTGAAAGCGCCACAAGCGCCCCCTTCTCCCGGCTGCGGGAGAAGGGTCGGGGATGAGGGCAAGATGGGTGCGGCGAGCAGAGGTTTCTCTACTATCACAAACCCCGGCGCCCTCACCCCAAGCCGCGAGGCCTGGCCGAATCCTGAGACACTCGGACATCGAGAAATCCGTTTCCCGCCTTACCATCGCACAAATGGTTCGCCCTTCAATCGCTCGCGCTCGCGCCCTTCGCAAACGCGCCAACTTCCCTGAACGCAAAGCTTGGGAGGGGCTTCGACGCCTGCGCCAACAGGGCATTGCCGTGCGACGACAAGTGCCCATCGCTGGATTGACCGTCGATTTCGCCATTCGGTCGAAACGGTGGGTCATTGAGATTGATGGCAGCATTCACGATCTCGAATCCGTCCAGATTGAAGACGCGGCGCGGGATGCAAGATTGCGCGACGCCGGCTGGCGGGTCTTGCGCATTCCCGCAGAAATCCCCCTCAGCCCGGATCATCTCGTAAAGCGTGTGCTCGACGCTTTAGACTAATAATCGCCACACGCGCCCCCTTCTCCCGGACGCGGGAGAAGGGCCGGGGATGAGGGCAGGATGGGTGGCAGTAAGCAATGCCATTTCTAAATCGCAAGCACCGTGCCCTCACCCCAACCCCTCTCCCGCGTCCGGGAGAGGGGCTTGGAAGCCATTCGAACGCTCACAAGCATGGAGTATGAAGTAGACGTCCGAACATAAATCCACTCCAAAACTGAAATGCGTTCTGACTAGACGCTGCGATTTGCGCTGACTACGAAATGCAGATGGCCAAGTATCTTCTGCTCGTGCACGGTAAAAAAGTCCGCGTTCGCTGGCACGGCGAAGTCAGACAGATGGGGTTTTACAAGTCAGTTAAAGTTGACATCGATAAGCTCGAAAACTTGTTCGACGCCGCGCTGGCGCAAATGAAACAGGATCAACGATTCATGTCAGTTATCGCTTATCCTGATGAGCTGAATACGCATTGCGAAATCGATGAATATTCACCTTGGCGTTTCAGGCTCAGGACAGGTTTTCTGAAAGGCGCTGCGTTCTACGACGAGCCTGACTAACCTAACCATTCTTCCCAAACTTCCGATCCCGCCCCGCCAGGATCCGCAGCCGCAGCGCGTTCAGCTTGATAAAGCCTTCTGCATCCTTCTGATCATACGCCCCGTGATCGTCCTCGAACGTCACGATGTCCTCGCGATACAGCGAATACGGGCTATCCCGCCCAACCAGATGCACGCCGCCTTTATACAGCTTCACTTTCACTTCGCCGGTGACGAAGCGCTGCGAATGGTCAATCGCCGCCTGCAGCATTTCCCGCTCCGGGCTCCACCAGAAGCCATTATAGATCAGCTCGGCATAGCGCGGCATCAGCTCGTCCTTGAGGTGGCCAGCGCCGCGATCAAGCGTGATGGACTCCATGCCGCGATGCGCGGTCAGCAGGATGGTGCCGCCCGGTGTCTCATAGATGCCGCGCGACTTCATGCCGACAAACCGGTTCTCGAGCAGGTCCAAGCGGCCAATGCCATGCTTGCGGCCATATTCGTTGAGTTTAGTGAGGATCGTTGCAGGGCTCATTGCTTCGCCATTGATGGCGCAGGCATCGCCCTTTTCGAAGCCGATCGTGATCACTTCTGGCTGATCTGGGGCGTCTTCCGGCGCCACGGTGCGCAAGTGGACGAATTCAGGCGCCGCCTCGGCCGGATCTTCCAGGACTTTGCCTTCGGAAGAGGAGTGGAGCAGGTTGGCATCGACCGAGAAAGGCGCCTCGCCGCGTTTGTCCTTGGCTATTTCAATGCCCTGGCTTTCCGCAAAAGCGAGCAAGTCGGTGCGGGACTTGAACTCCCAGTCGCGCCATGGTGCGATGACCTTGATGTCCGGGTTGAGGCCGTAATAGCCAAGCTCGAACCGGACCTGGTCATTGCCTTTGCCGGTGGCGCCATGACAGACCGCGTCGGCGCCCATCATGTCGGCAATCTCGATCTGGCGCTTGGCGATGAGCGGGCGGGCAATCGAGGTGCCGAGCAAATAGACGCCCTCATAGACGGCATTGGCGCGGAACATGGGGAAGACGAAATCGCGGACGAATTCCTCGCGGACATCTTCGATGAAGACGTTTTCCGGCTTGACGCCCGCGGCAATGGCCTTGGCGCGGGCCGGTTCAATCTCTTCGCCCTGGCCGAGATCGGCGGTGAAGGTGATCACCTCGGCGCCAAATTCGGTTTGCAGCCATTTCAGGATGATGGAGGTGTCGAGCCCTCCGGAATAAGCGAGCACAACTTTTTTGGGCGTAGAGGACATGGTCAACTCCATCGAGGATTTTTTGATTCAGGCGCGTATGGCGCGGGTTGGGGTGGAGTGCAAGTCGCTTCAGCGATTAGCTGGCATCCGCTTTTTGATAGACGCGGACATAGTCGACTTCCATACGGGCCGGAAAAGCGGCCTCATCCACGCCTTGTTGACCGCCCCAGCCGCCGACCGCCACGTTCAGCAAAAGGAAATGGGCGCGATCAAACGGCCATTCGCCAAAGCCCTTATGGCCTTTGGGGTAGTGGAAATAGGGCGTGCCATCGACGGCGACGAGAATCTCGTCCTCGGTCCAGAGCAGGCTGTGCGTGTGGAAAGCCCCGCAGGCTGTCGGGCTGGCATAGCTGGCGCCGAATTGCGTGCCGAGCGTATGGTTGTTGTCGCGGGTGTGAACCGTGGCGTGGAACTGGTTCGCGTCCCAGCCGACATATTCCATAATATCGATCTCGCCATCATCCGGCCAGGTGAAGCCGCCCTCGGGCAGGGTCCAGATCGCCGGCCACAGGCCGCGGCCGCAGGGCAGTTTGGCGCGGATTTCGAAATAGCCATATTGCCAGGCGGCCAGGCCTTCGGTGAGCAAGCGGGCAGAGGTATAGCCCTGGCCGCC
>JBCCCT010000167.1:0-7525 GCA_039033355.1 Pseudomonadota bacterium
GATCAATACAGATGTCGCTGAATACATGCCGGATGGCCTGATCCAGGAATTGGAAGACCTGCCGGAAGAGTCTGGCGGACGACGCGGACGGGGACGCGGAGATCGCGGCGGCCGCCGAGACCGCAGCGAAGGCCGTGGCCGCGGACGGGGACGTCGGGATCGATCTGAACGCCGTGAAGAAGCGGACACACCGGCGGTGAAAGAGGCTGAAACCGCCGAGACGGAAACGCCGAAGAAAAACCGCAAGGACCGCCCGAAACGGGATTATAAACGCAAGGATGATGACCCGATCCTAGATCCAGCACCGGATGAGGTGAAGGGATTTGGCGACGAAGTCCCGGCGTTTCTGAAAAACTAGATTTGGTCTTGTCGAAAGACTAAACGCCTATAGGCTGCGCCCTTTACTATCGAGAGGCGCCGGATGCGGATATTTGGACTTTGGATGACCTCACTCCTTTTCGGGAGCGTGGTCGCACAAGCGCAACACCCTCAGCCACCGCTTGAAGCCTATGGGGCCCTGCCTCAGATCGGGTCGGCGGAAATCTCGCCCGATGGCACCAAAATCGCAATGATCGCCAACTTTGAAAACGGTACGCGCGTCCTCGTGTCTGAAGTGGGGGGCGGCGTAATCCAGCAGATTGGCGTCGACGAGATGAAGACACGAGGGCTGGAATTCTTTGACAATGATCATGTCATTCTGCGCGTCTCTGAAACGACGACAACCATTGGCTTTCGCGGCGAGTATGAATACTCTGGAGCTTACGCTATCAACATTGAGACGCTCGAAGATAATCAGCTGATCTCGCATGTCCGTGATCTGTTTCCAGCTCAACGTGGTTTGGGAACTATAGTCGGACGTGGGGAGAATGAAGGCGAAGTTCTGATGCCCGCCTACATTGGCGCCCGGTACACAGACCCAGACCAAGAATTACTCGTCGCCAAACTCGATTCTCACATTGGGTATCGTTACATGCGTGGCGAGCCGGATGTTAAAGACTGGTTTGTTGGCGAAGGCGGCCGTGTCCTCGCTCGGATACGCTATAATGATCTGAGCAACCTCTATCGCGTACAATGGCATCTCGGAAATGGCGCTTGGAAGGACATCTTTTCGGAAGAATCGGACGTCCCGCCAATGAGGATCCTGGGCGTCACCCCCGACGAGACCGGTCTCATTTTCATTCGAAGCTCAGACAATGTCGAGACCGTGATGAAGCTCTCCTCTGAGGGCGAAATCTCCGGCCCGCTTATACCAAAGAATGACCGATCAATCGAAGCCATCTTCCGGGACGACAATCGCAAAATCCTTGGCGTGCAATATGCGGGGCTGGTTCCGGGGTACACGTTTCTGGATCCTGACCTGCAGGATGGATATGATCGGATTGCCGGACAATTGCCAAACGCCACCATCTATCTGGATTCCTGGTCAGATGATCGCAGTCGGCTGCTCTATCATGTCTTTGACCCATCGCTGGGCGATGTCTGGCTGGTTCAGGATCGCAAGAACAATTCTCTCGGCGTGCTTTCCAGTCTGCGTCCTGATATTCCGGTTCAGGCAAATGGCTATTTGATGAGCATCGAGTACAAGGCCAGCGATGGTGAAACGATTCAGGCTATCGTCACCGTGCCGCCGGGCTACAATCCCCAGACAGCCGAGCCCTACCCTGCTCTGGTCTTGCCGCATGGTGGGCCAGCCTCTTATGACCGCTTCGATTTTGACTGGATGGCCCAGTATTTCGCAAATCGCGGCTATATTATCATTCAACCCAACTTTCGGGGTTCATCCGGGTTTGGCCGCGCATTTCAGCGGGCTGGCCGAGGTGAATGGGGTGGCAAGATGCAGGATGATATCACCGATGGCGTCGAAGCGCTCGCCAAAGCCGGGATGATTGACGCAGACCGGGTCTGTATCGCAGGCGCCAGCTATGGTGGCTACGCAGCTCTAGCCGGAGCTGCGTTTACGCCGGATCTGTATCGGTGCGCGATCGCGATCGCCCCTGTTTCAGATCTCAATCGAATGCTGTCCGATGCGCAACGCGAACGGGGCCGGGATCATTGGGTGGTCAGCTATTGGGAAGACGTGATGGCAGAGGGCGATCCCAAGCGCGCGAAACTGGACTCGATCTCTCCTGCAAATTTCGCTGATGCCGTTTCGGCGCCTGTCCTCCTCATTCACGGCGACGATGACACCGTCGTACCTTTTGATCAGAGTTCGATCATGGAACGCGCCTTGCGCCGCGCGGGAAAACCCGTCGAGCTGGTCAAACTTAGAGGCGAGGACCACTGGCTCTCGGTCGCCGAAACGAGGGTGCAAACGCTCAAGGAAATGGACAGGTTCATCGCGGAACACTTGCCAATTTCTGAATAGAAAAGACCGCCTCGATGAGGCGGTCTCGTGTCGCGGTTCAGGCGATCCTATTTCTTGATCCGGCCTGACACCTGTTTGCGGAACTTCTCGCCATACGGTGGCCGCATCATGGCGAGCAATTCGCTGCCGGTCTGCGTGTAGATCGCTTTCTTGTGGCTGAATTCGAAGAAGCCATCGCGGCCATGATAAGCGCCCATGCCGGACGGGCCGACGCCGCCGAATGGCAGGTCTTCCTGGGCGACATGGAAGATCACATCATTCACCGTGACCCCACCGGACGTCGTATTATTCAGCACCATGTCGCGTTCAGAGGCATCGTCACCGAAATAGTACAGACCCAGCGGACGTGGATTGTCATTGATATAGGCGACCGCATCCTTGGTCTCATTATAGGTTTTCAGCGGCAGGATCGGTCCGAAAATCTCATCCTGCATGACTTTCATATCATCCGTCGGGTTCAGTACGATATGCGGCGCCATCTTGTGATGTGGCTGCTGGCTGAAATTCTCATTCTGTGGATTGATCTCGACCACTTCAGCGCCTTTTTCGCGCGCATCGTCCAGGTAAGAGTTCAGACGCTCATAGTGCCGCTGATTGACGATAGAGGTGTAATCATCATTGTCCTTCATCCCGTCCGGGAACATCTTGCCGACGGCAGCCTGGGCCGCGCCGACAAAGTCGCCCGTCTTCTCTTCCGGTACGAAGGCATAGTCCGGGGCCAGACAGATCTGCCCGGCATTCAGGGTCTTGCCCGCCATGATCCGGCTCGCGGCCTTGTCGAGATCCGCAGACTTGCCGAGCACCACTGGCGACTTGCCGCCGAGTTCCAGCGTCAACGGCACCAGATTGTCTGCAGCGGCGCGCATGACGTGGTGCGCGATCGAGGTCGCGCCAGTGAAGATAATGTGGTCGAAGGCGAGTTGCGTGAACGATGCGCCGACATCGGGCCCGCCGGTTACGACGGCAACTTCTTCATCTGTATAATATTTTGAGATCAGCTCCGCCATCAGCTCGCTGGTCTTTTCGGTGAATTCAGATGGCTTGATCATCGCCCGATTGCCTGCCGCGAAGACATTGGCGAGCGGTGCAAAGGTCAGGTTGACCGGGAAGTTCCACGGGCTGATCACACCGATCACGCCTTTTGGCTGATACTGAATTTGCGCCTTTGATCCGAGCAGGCCGAGCGGGAATTCAACCTTGCGCTTTTCAGGTCGCATCCATTTGCGCAAATGTTTGCGCGAGAATTTCAGGGCCCCGATGGATCCGGCAATATCCGTCAGGTTGGACTGGTCCAGAGAGCGATGACCAAAATCCTCTGCCATGGCTTTCGACAGCGCATCACCATGAGTGACCAGCAAGTCGATCGATTTGTCGATCCACGCCTCGCGCTGTTCGGCGGACGGGATTCCATCGCGAATATGTGCCGCTTTCTGTTTCGCCAGAATGGCACCCATGCCATCCGCTGAAAGTCCATCCAAAGCCATCATTTCCTCCAATGAGTTCTTATCGTTGACGTAAAGGATAACTCAGAATGGCCAGATGACAAAACAATTCCGGGTGACCCCACGTAACGGTTTCCACCGCGTCGATACGGAATAAACTAATCAAAAATCGGAGTGCGCCATGGGTTTCAACAAGATTTCCTATTCTGTGAGTGATGACATTGCGACGATCGCGTTCAACGATCCGCAGACCCTGAACGCGGCTGGCATGGACACGGTCGAGGAATTGCTTCTGGCAATTGAACAGGCCGCCGACGAGGCCCGCTGCACCATCATCACCGGCAATGGACGCGGCTTTTGTTCGGGCGCCAACCTGTCATCCAATCCAGGCGAAACGCCAAAAGGCAAGCCCGATGCAGGCAAGGCGCTGGACACGCATTATAACCCTTTCATCAAGGCGATGCGCACGCATCCCCATCCGATCATCACCGCCGTCAATGGCGCCGCCGCTGGCGTCGGCTGCTCGATCGCCCTGATGGGCGATTTCATTATCTGCGGCGAGAGCGGCTATTTCCTGCAAGCCTTCCGGCGCATTGGTCTGGTGCCCGATGGCGGCTCAACCTTCTTGCTGCCGCGCATGGTTGGACGCGCCAAGGCGATGGAAATGACCCTGTTCGGCGACAAGGTCTTTGCGGACCAGGCTCTGGAATGGGGCATGATCAATCGCGTCGTGCCGGATGATCAATTGATGGATGAAGCGCACGCCTATGCGAAGCGCCTCGCGGACGGTCCTACGCAAGCGCTGGCCTTGATCCGCGATCTGGTCTGGCAGGCTGAGGACAATGATTTTGACAGCCAGCTTCAAGCCGAGCGGTTCGCGCAGCGCACAGCCGGGCGCCAGCCTGATTTCAAAGAAGGCGTCAAAGCCTTCCTGGAAAAAAGGCCGGCTAACTTCCGGCACACTTAAGTCTCGCGTTTAGAACGTCATCCGACGTGGCGATTTCACTTTCGCGCGGCGGGCTTGCACCGCCACATCCAGGGCTTTGCGGCCCCAGGCCGAAGCCTCATCGCGATCATCCAGAGCATTTACGGGCAGCGACACATAACTCATCTTGATGGTCTTGCCGGTGCTCGGATTGGTCCACTCAAAGGGCTGTCCGCCTTCGGATTGAAGACTCTCCTTGAGGGCATCATCTGATTTCACGTAGATCTGATCCTGATCGATCAGCGCAAACATGTCTTCGCCGGAATAGACCCCGGCGCCGCCAAACATTTTTCGAATTCGAATTCGACCCAGATTGGCAAAAAGGTCTTCTACATAGGTGTGGAACGGGTTGTCCAATTTCGTCATTCATATCCTCCGGTGACGATCCCTTATCTGTCTACCGGACCAAGCACCGGCGCGTTTCGGGACTTACGCAGCGGAACATGGTATTTTTTTGCGACTTGGCAACCCTGACAGCGCTGGCACGCAAGCTAAAAAGTTCGTATTCTCGTTTTGAGGCACAAAATACCCCTGTCACGCGGTCAATTCTCCTCGAATTCGCTTGCCGCGCTACCAGTCAATCGCGGCATAGACGAGTTGTTGGAATTGCGGACGGATGGGGTAACAGCCGCTCGGAATCATCTGCGTCGCCTGGATGGCGATCAATTCCTCGACCGGATCGATCCAGAAGAACGTATTGGCAAGGCCGCCCCAGCTGAATGTGCCTGGCGAGCCTGGTGTCAGCGTTTCAGCCACATCGACCACAGTTGAGCCGCCGAGGCCAAAGCCATTGCCTTCCATTCGCGCTTCCGAGAAGGTCTGATCGCCCATTTCCTTGATCGTCTTGCCGCCTGGCAAATGGTTGAGGCGCATGAACTCCACCGTTTTCGGGCTGAGCAGACGCGCGCCATCGAGACTGCCACCCTGTAGCAGCATCAGGCAGAAACGGTGATAGTCCTGCAGCGTCGAGACGAGACCGCCCCCGGCATTCAGCAATTTGGGCTGTGTCTTATAGGCTTTGCTATCTGCCCCTGCCCCATCGCTGAGCGTGACTTCGCCAGTGATCGGGTTTTTGGCATAGCACGCCATCAGGCGATCGATCTTGTTTTCAGGCACGAAGAAATCGGTGTCGACCATGCCGAGCGGCTCGAAGATCCGTTCGCGGAAGAACACGTCCAGTGACATCCCGCTGGCCACTTCGACCACGCGGCCGAGAATGTCGGTCGAATGGCCATAATTCCAACGCTCGCCTGGGGAGAAGACCAAGGGAAGTTTGGCAATCCGCGCACACATTTCGCCCAGCGTTTCGCCATCGCCTTCGCCCAGATTGCCAATCTTGGCGCCGCGATATAGCGCATCCACTTCGTGCTGGAACAGGAAACCGTAAGTCAAGCCGGTGGTGTGCGTGAACGCATCGCGCACCGTCATTGCGCGATCAGGTTTGCGCGTCTTATAGTCCTTCAGATCGCCGCCATCCCAGACTTCAACCTCTGCGAATTCGGGAATGTAGCGCGAGATGTCATGGTCGAGCCGGATCACACCCTCATCATGCAGCATCATCGCCGCGACCGAGGTGATCGGCTTGGTCATCGAATAGATGCGGAAAATCGTATCCGGGCCGATCGGTGATCCGCCCTCCAGATGCGTGTGCCCGCAATAGGCCTCATGCACGATCTGTCCATTGCGCGAGACCAAAGTCGCCATACAGGGCAGTTTGTTGGAGCCAAGATAGGCTTTGTCGAAATAGTCGGGAATGAAATCGAGGCGCTCGCGATTGAGGCCGACATCTTCCGGGGCGAATTCGTGCTCGGTATCGGCCATGTCTAAATCTCTCCTCGTTTCGCCGCGCGACTCAGCTCGCGCGCGATAATGATTTGCTGGATCTGTGTCGTGCCTTCATAGAGCCGGAAAATCCGTGCGTCGCGGAAGAAGCGTTCGACGCCATAATCAGCTACATAGCCGGCGCCGCCAAAGACTTGTACGGCCCGGTCTGCGACCCGCCCGACCGCCTCTGAGGCAAACATCTTGCAGCACGAGGCAAGCATCGTGACCGGCTCTCCTGCATCACGTTTCTTGGCCGCGTCGAGGATCATGCAGCGCGCCGCATAAGCTTCCGCCTGGCTGTCAGCAATCATCGCCTGGATCAATTGATGTTGCATGATGGGCTTGCCGAACTGCTCGCGCTCCATGGCGTAATTGACCATTTCGCTGATCAGCCGTTCCATCATGCCGGTACAGACTGACGAAATGTGCAAACGACCTTTGTCGAGCACGCTCATCGCGACTTTGAAGCCTTCGCCCTCGCCCGCCACCATCATCTCGGACGGCACGCGCGCATTGTCGAAATTGACGTCGCAAATATGCGCGCCTTGCTGGCCCATTTTCTTTTCCGGCTTGCCGACGCTAAGGCCGGGCGTGTCGCGCGGAACGATAAAGGCTGAAACGCCCTTGCCGCCCGGCTCATCTGGATTGGTCCGCGCCATCACGGTGAACAGGTCAGCGACATTGGCATTGGTGATGTAGCGCTTGCCGCCGTTCAGGACATAGGCGTCGCCATCCTTGGTCGCCTTGGTGCGCAGGCCCGCGGCATCGGATCCGGCTTCCGGCTCGGTCAGCGCGAAACTGGTGACGATGTCGCCACTGGCAATCCCGGGGAGGTATTTTTCCTTCTGTTCTTCGGTACCGAAAAGAACCAGGGCCTGCGAGCCGATGCCGATATTGGTCCCCGCAGCC
>JBCCCT010000168.1:0-7510 GCA_039033355.1 Pseudomonadota bacterium
ATGCCGGAATGATCGCGACCAGCTATCCCGACTTCCGCGCGCATTTGGCAGAGCTTGGCGGAGATATTCGAGACTCCAATCAACGAGCGTCTCAATGATTATCGCAATCGATGGCACCCTGGCCTCTGGTAAAGGCACGATCGCGCGGCGGCTCGCCGGCTGGTATGGCTTGCCGCATATGGATACCGGACGGCTGTATCGGGCAACCGGAGTTGCGGCCCTGAACAAGCATGTCGATTTCTCCGATACGGCCGCGCTGGCAGAAGTCGCCCGTTGTCTCGATCTGAATGATTATTCCGAAGATGAGTTGCGCACCGGAGAGGCCGGGCAAGCCGCCTCGAAAGTCGCCGCCATCCCGGACGTCCGCGCAGCCCTGCTGGAATTGCAGCGCGCCTTTGCCCATCAGCCAAAGGGCGCGGTGCTGGATGGCCGTGACATTGGCACAGTCGTATGCCCAGAGGCCGATGTGAAACTGTGGGTCGATGCCGCGGTAGAGGTGCGTGCGACGCGCCGCTGGAAAGAACTCACCGCCAAAGGCGAGACCCTGTCGCTGGACGAGATGATCGCGCAAGTCCGGGAGCGTGATGATCGTGACCGCGCGCGCGCGGATGCCCCTATGGTGGCAGCCGCAGATTCAGTCTTGATCGATACATCCGACCTGACTATAGACGCGGCTGTGGATAAAGCACGGGCAGCGGTTGAGGCCGTTATCGCCCAAAAATCTGAGAGTTCTGAGTCGTAAGGCCCAAATCTAAAAACCCTCAAACGCTTATCCCTGACATCGCAGCGACGTCGGACCAGAAGCATGGTGCATCTGGACGTGAACCCCGTCATGACTGCGCATCTGGAGACCCCATGACTGATTCAATGACTCCCTCAACCGAGGATTTTGCCTCCATGTTTGAGGAAAGTGCTGGCGCCGCCACTCTGCAAGAGGGCAAAGTTGTGCCAGCCACCGTTATTTCAAATAACGGCGACTATCTTGTGCTCGACGTCGGCCTGAAAACCGAAGGCCGCGTCGCCGCCAAGGAATTCCTGCTCGAGGAAAAGCAGCCTGAGGCTGGCGATATTGTCGAAGTTTATCTCGATCGTATCGAAAACCTGATGGGCGAAGCGGTTCTGTCGCGCGACAAGGCGCGCCGCGAAGAAAGCTGGATCCGCCTCGAAGACAATTACAACAAGGAAGAGCCGGTCAAAGGCGCGATTGTTGGCCGGGTCAAAGGCGGTTTCACCGTCGATCTGGGCGGCGTCAACGCCTTCCTGCCTGGTTCTCAAGTGGACATTCGTCCGGTCCGCGACGTTGGTCCGCTGATGAACGAAGTGCAGCCTTTCGCCATTCTGAAAATGGATCGCGCCCGCGGCAACGTTGTTGTCTCACGCCGCGCCATCCTTGAAGAGAGCCGCGCCGAACAGCGTGCGGAAATCGTTGGTGATATGAATGAAGGCGATACCCGCGAAGGCATCGTCAAGAACATCACCGATTACGGTGCGTTCGTTGATCTGGGCGGCATTGATGGCCTCCTGCACGTCACTGACATGAGCTGGAAACGGGTCAATCACCCAAGCCAGGTCGTCAATGTCGGCGACACGGTCAAGGTTCAGATCATCAAGATCAACCCAGAGACCCAGCGTATCAGCCTTGGCATGAAACAGCTGGAAAGCGATCCCTGGGACGATATCGAAGCCAAGTATACAGTCGGCACACGGATGTCTGGCCAGGTCACCAATATCACCGATTATGGTGCGTTTGTTGAACTGGAAGATGGCGTTGAAGGCCTGATCCACGTCTCTGAAATGAGCTGGACCAAGAAAAACGTACACCCCGGCAAGATCGTTTCTACGTCTCAGGAAGTCCTCGTCGAAGTCCTCGATGTCGATTCCGAGAAGCGCCGCATCTCACTCGGTCTCAAGCAGACTCAGGACAATCCATGGTCGGCCTTTATGGCTGAGCATCCAGTCGGCACCGACATTGAAGGTGAAGTCCGCGGGATCACTGAGTTCGGCCTGTTCGTCGGCCTAGGCCCAGACCTGGACGGTATGGTCCATATTAATGACATCTCCTGGGAACAGTCTGGTGAAGAAGCGATCCAGGCGTTCAACAAGGGTGACACCGTTACCGCACGCGTCCTCGACGTCGACACTGAGAAAGAGCGGATCTCGCTCGGTATCAAACAGGTTGGCGGCGATCCAATCGCTGACAATGCGAGCGTCAAGCGCGGCGCCATCGTGACCTGTACGGTCACCGAAGTTGCCTCTGGTGGTATCGAGGTTGAGTTCGGCGATCCTGCCGTCAAAGCCTTTATCCGCCGCTCTGACCTGTCTCGCGATCGCAGCGAGCAGCGCCCTGAGCGGTTCGCCGTCGGTGACAAGGTCGACGCCAAGGTCACTCAAGTCGACAAGTCGTCTCGCCGTATCGGTGTCTCGATCAAGGCGCTTGAGATTTCCGAAGAGCAAGAGGCCGTCGCCCAATACGGATCTGCCGATAGCGGCGCATCCCTGGGTGACATTCTCGGCGCGGCCCTGGCCAGCGGCGATGGTGAGCCTGCGGCAGAAGCTGTAGCCGAACCTGAAGCGGAAGCCGAAGAGAAGCCAAAAGCGAAAGCCAAATCGAAAGCGAAAGCCAAGGCTGAGCCGGAAGAAGAGGTTGTTGCTGAAGCTGAGGCAGAGGCCGAAGAAAAGCCAGCCAAGAAAAAGGCGGCGCCAAAGAAGAAGGCGGCACCTAAGAAAAAGGCTGCGAAAAGCGACGATGCGTAAACAGCTTTACGTTCAAACCTAACAATCAGGTAATGGACAAGTATTTTGCGACGGAGGCCTAGTCTCCGTCGCATTTTTCGTTTAGGTTCAAAGACATGCTGAGATCAGAACTGATTGCAAAACTTGCCGATGAGAATCCGGAACTGCGCCCGGAAGACCTCGAAAAAGTGGTATCTGTGATCCTCGATGAGATCGCAGATGCGTTAGCACGGGGCGACCGGGTCGAATTACGCGGCTTTGGCGCCTTCTCCGTTCGCCATAGGCAGGCCCGAAAAGGCCGCAACCCCCGGACAGGGGAAGCGGTAAATGTTGAGGCCAAGTCGGTGCCTTTCTTTCGACCGGGCAAAGAGTTACGCGCCCGCGTGAATGACGGCATCGATCCGGAATCGCGCTAGAAATCACAGCAGCTTCTGCGCCGCTAATTTGACGTTAACGCAAATTTCCAACACTCTTCGCATCGACCTGGTTCAGGTCTGAAGTCAGAAGGGGCTAATTATGTTTAATGAATTCAAAGAGTTTGCCATGAAAGGCAATCTCGTCGACATGGCGGTGGGTTTCGTCATGGGCGGCGCATTTGCAACCGTTGTCACGGCCTTCATTCAAGGGGTCTTCTTGCCGGCGCTGAGCCCGGTCTTGGGCGGTCTGGATTTTGGCAGCTGGGCTTATGAGATGGCGCCCGCCGTCCTGGCCGAAGATGGCAGCGTGGTGACCGAAGCCGTGACCATCAAGATTGGCGAGTTTATCGCCGCGGTCATCTCATTCCTGATCGTCGCCTTCGTCATGTTCATGATCATCAAGGGCATGAACAATATGATGAAAAAGGCTGAAGAAGAGGCACCGGCTGAGCCACCAGCCCCACCGCGTCAGGAAGTCTTGCTCGAGGAAATTCGCAACCTCCTCGCCAAACAGTCGTAATTCGTTAACAGAGCGACTGTATAGACTCACCTCAAGTAGAGTGTGTGGAGTGTTCAGGGGCGGCCAGCGGCTGCCCCTTTTCCTTTGGACCTAACGCCGCCTCAGAAAGACATACCAGGCGCCGCCGCCGCCATGTTTCGCATGCGCCGGGGCATACCCGCTGACCAGGGCGCGCGCCTCCGGCAAATCGAGCCAGTTCAGGAACGCCCGCTTCAACACCCCTTCCCCGGACTTGCCTTTGCCGGTAATGACAATCACGCACTGCGCCCCCTTGGCTTGTTCGCGGGCGAGAAAACGCGGCAAGACCTGAAACGCCGACTCGCGTGTGTGTCCATGCAGATCAAAACTGGCTGAGACCGCTTGTCGACCGCGCCGGACTGCGCGCTCATTCTGGCGGTTCTGCGGCGACGCATAGGGTTTCTTTCGGGGCGGCAGGGAAAATGAAAACTCTGGATCATCCCGTTTTCTGGGGCTGCCGGCTGGCGTACCGCGTCGTCCCTGGATCGGCGTCACATTGCGCGACGCCGCCGCCCAGGCCCGCTTTTCCTTGTCTGTGAGATCTCGCCGGCTCATGCCTTGCGTTCTAGGGCGATACCAGGATCGGTCCAGTGGTTGATGCACGCGACGCATTGCGCATTCGGATCCGTTCGGCGACCGCTCGCGGCAGAAGCACCCAAAGCCGGCCGGGTGCGTTGACGGTATCGGCTGCGGCGCCGGCTTGCGGACCAGTACCGAAATATAGATCGCCGCGCACGGGTCCCTTGATCGCGCCGCCTGTATCTTGCGACACCAGCAAGCCGGACCAGGATCCGCCCAGCCCTGGGGCGGTGGTCTGCACGAACATGGGCACTCCGCCAGGGTGGATACTGGTATCCACCGCCATTGATCCAAGCGGGGTCAATGGCACGCCGAAGGACCCTTTCGGTCCGAGAGTTGGGTCACCTTCCGCTTCCAGATTGAAAAAGACAAAGCGCGGATTGGCGTTCATCGCTTCGCGGGCGCGGGCAGGGGTCGTGCGATCCATCCAGGCGCGAATGCCGGTCATGCTGGCTTCGCCGCGGGTGATCCAGCCGCGCTGCATCAGCCAGTTCGCCGTCGACCGAAAAGGCTGACCATTATTGGCGGCATAGACCGCGCGAATGGTCCGACCATCCGGCAGCACGAGCCGCCCTGAGCCCTGGATCTGGAGAAAGAAAACATCGGCGGGGTGAGCATAGGCGAGGGGCTCGACTCCCTTGCGCGTGATTTCTGCCCGATCCGGATAAGGCCGTCTCTGACCATTGGGCAAAAGCTGATAAACCGTGCCGCCCTCGGTGACGAGATCAGACGGGCGCGCGGGAATCGGTTCGGTAAATGGCGGCTGCGGCGTCAGGCGGGCCGGATAGGTCGGTTCGAAATAGCCGGTGAATCGAGACTGGCCATCTTCCGGCACAATCTCAACCGGCGTGAACAAGGCCTGCAAAACCGCGCGCGCACTTTGCGGATCGCCAATCACGTCCAGCGCAGCGCAGGCCGGGACCCAATCATCCGCCGTGCCCGCCCAGGCTGCCTGGCGCGAGAGGTAGGTTCCGGGATCGCGGCGCTCATAGACCTCGCAACTGCGACGCAGCGCGGCCAAGCCGGGAGCAAGATCAGCCGTTTGCCATCCTGGCAGGGAATCAAACGCCACAGGTTCGGGCGTCAAAGTCCAGGAACTGGGGTCAATCGCGGGGCGCGGTGTCTGAATCACCGGCTGGCTCGGCGCCGGCTGGCGTGATGTGGAGACGCAGCCGGACAGGACCAGCAGCGCAACACTCAAGAGACCAATGATTCGCATGGCGCGAGTCTAGGCCTGATTGGCGCAGCGGCTCAAGTTACCAATGCTGGGATCCGATTTTCCTAGTCCGCAGTGTCGACATCGTCGAGCAGCCAGTTCGGGTCGGTCGAACTGGTCTGGCGCATAAAGGTCCAGAGCTCGGACGCCCTGGTTGTGGTCTCACCATCGCCCAGCTCTGACTCATACAGAACGGTGACCCGGGCCATGCCATCATCGGCGAGCGACGCATCGGTGATTTCAGCTTTCCGGATGCGCAGCAATTGCAGGCCTTCGGCGCCGGTCTGTTCCCGCTCGGAAATGGCCGCGTCCCAGGCTTCATAGACATCTGTGTCGAGCAGTGGTTTCAGCGCATCGCGATCGCCGCGGCCAAAGGCGCCGACAATCATTTCATAAGCGGCGCGCGCGCCTTGCATGAAAGCGCGAGGTTCAAAACTCTGATCGACATCATAAATGGCTTCCATCCCGGCGGCGGCCGGTCCGGTAAAGGTCGGGCGCAGCGGTACGACGTCGCCGCCGCTGGGCGCCGTTGTGCCGGGGGTCGGCGTCGGCGCGGGATTTGGCATCCGCGACCGGCCATCCGGCGGGCCTTCATCCTGGCCAAGCGTGACGAACAAGCGCCACCCTACAAAGAGGGCAATTCCTGCCAGGACGATGAATTCTATCATTGAAGAGGACATGCGGGACTCATTCTATCAATCTTTCGCCTTCTCATATAGGGGGATTTTAAGAAGTGCCACCCACCGTTGCGCCACTTTGTGGCACATGTTACGCGCCAGTAATCTTCAGACTTAGAGTGAACCCCGATGACCGACACACCTGATATGGCGACACCGCCGCAAGATAATGCTCCTCAACAAGGCCCCGCCATTCGCGTGATGAGCCAATATATCAAGGATCTCTCGTTTGAGAATCCAGGCGCAACCGTCCAGGATCAGCCAAATATCGAGCTTGGCATTGATGTCGGCGCCGCGCCCAAACAGGGCAGTGAAGGCGTGTTTGAAGTGACGCTGAAACTGAAAGCCCGGGCCGGGACCGAAACCACGGCCCTGT
Source organism: Pseudomonadota bacterium (assembly GCA_039033355.1). Taxonomy (GTDB): domain Bacteria; phylum Pseudomonadota; class Alphaproteobacteria; order Caulobacterales; family Hyphomonadaceae; genus Henriciella. The sequence goes on from JBCCCT010000168.1 coordinate 6,536, forward strand.
TCCTGATCGAAATGGATTATGCCGGTCTGTTCCAGTTGCAGGGCTTTTCGCAAGCCGACATGGAGCCCATCCTGTTGATCGAGTGTCCACGCATCCTGTTCCCGTTCGCCCGGCGCATCATTGCTGACATTTCAGCTGAAGGTGGTTTCCCGCCGCTGCGCATCGATCCGGTAGATTTTGGCGCACTCTATAACACTCAACGGCAACGGGCGGCCGCAGCGGCGGCCCAGGAACAATCGCCGCCTCCAGCTGAACCTCAGGCGTAACGTTTCCAGATCGGCTCATCGCCGAGCGACTCGACAAAAGCCTGATGATTGGCCTGCTCTTCGTCGGAAATCGTGGCAGACCGCGCGTCTGGCCTTTGCTGCGCAGGGGCCCGATCGCCTGTCGCGACGGCGTTTTTGCCACCAAAGTCAAAACTGTGCGCGCGGCCACCGAGCAGTTCGAGATAGACTTCTGCGAGTAACTGGCTGTCGAGCAGGGCGCCGTGATACGTCCGCGCCTCGGCATTGACGTCGAAACGTTTGCACAACGCATCGAGACTGGCGGGCGCACCGGGATATTTTTTTCGCGCGATCGCCACAGTGTCGACCCAGCGATCCTCTGGAATCGGTGGCTTTCCGCAACGCTGAAGCTCCATATTCAAAAAGCCGCGATCAAACTTGGCATTGTGCGCGACGAGAATGGAGTCGCCGACAAATTCGAGAAAGGCATCGACAATACTCGGATCTTCGAAAGGTGGCTTGTCGACCAGATCCGCATCCGTGATTCCGGTGATCCTAACAGTTGCTTCCGACACCGCCCGTCCAGGATTGATATAAGTCTGAAACGTAATTCCCGTCGGCACGTGATTGATCAGTTCCACCGCGCCGAGTTCGATAATGCGATCATCCTGATCCCATTCCAGACCGGTGGTCTCTGTATCGAAGGCGATTTCCCGAATGAGTTCAGTCATGATCTGACTCCGCATCCATC
>JBCCCT010000169.1:0-7429 GCA_039033355.1 Pseudomonadota bacterium
CTGTAACAAAACCAGCCGATCGGACATCATGACGCAAACGACTTCTTCGCCCCGCAAAGGTCAACGCAGCAGCGAACAATCGCGGGCGGCCATCCTGCAAGCCACACGCGAAGAAATGGCAGAGAATGGCTGGCGCAAATTTAGCGTCGACAAGGTGTCGCGCAAAGCCAAGGCGTCGAAACAGACGATCTATCGCTGGTGGCCCGCGATTGGAAACATGTGCGTCGAAGCTGCCATGGATCTGGTCGAAGAGCGGTCCAAATCCGGGCGCGACCCGATCGAGCGTATTTCGGCCTTGATCCAGCCGATCGAAGACGCCACCCGGATCGGCTCCGGTCATGCTGTCTTGCGTGTCGCCATGATCGCTGCCAGTGACGATCCCGCCGCCGGTGATACGTGGCGGACCTGGCTCAAGGAGCATATCCGTGCCCCCTTGCGGCTAATCCTGGCCGAAATCGCGGCCAAGAAAATTGTTCGGCGCGATTTCGATCTCGACGAGGCTGTGGACGGCCTGACCGGCCAGATCTGGTCGCGGGTGATGATCATGCGCGCGCCCTTGCCGGAGAATTTTTCTCAATCCCAGGCGCAAATGCTGCTCAAAGCGCTGGCCCCTTAGCCGGTTCAACATTTTTTTGCGAACAGCCTGTCAGTTGATCTTGTGGCGACAGGAGCGAGCCGCTATCGATTTTCTCAAGGTTGGGAGCCGGTAGAGTATGTCCTTAGTTCGCATCGCAGTGATCGGCGCTGATCGACTCGACCCTGACCACCATCTTGCCCTGAATCAATTGTCGGAGACCGAACGCCTGTCGGCTTTCGCGCTTGACGCTGATGCCGACGAGTCCGGATTCGAGATCCTGCAAACCGCGATGGAGAGCGATGCGCTGGATGCGATCATGCTGACCGGCGCGCGCGAGACGATGCGCGACTGGGCCATGTTTGCGCTTGAGCATGGTTGGCCCGTCTATTGTGCCCATGCCATCCCCGCCTCGGTTGAGGATATGGTTGACATTCGACGGGCCGAACAATCACACCCGAATGCAGTCCTGCAATTCGGATTGACCGCACGCCATCATGAATCGGTTCAGGCCGCCCTGGCCAAACGCGACTCCGGCGAATACGGACGCTTGCTGACCTTGCGCGGTGTATGCGGTTGCCCAGCGACCGCGCTAACGGACGGCATTGCATTTGATCCCGGACCACAATTGCTGGATCTTTTGAACCTGTTTGCCGGGCCGTTTCAAGAGGTCTCGGGCTTCTCGGATCTCGATCGTTCGGTTGAACCGGGCAGCGAGACAAATGTCTTTGCGACGCTACGCACCCATTCCGGCACGCTGGCCAGCCTGCATCTGTCCGCGACGCAATGGCGACCCACTTTCCGCCTCGAATTGGGCTTTGAACGCGGCTTCATGTGGCTGGAAGGCCTGAATACGCAGCGCCATGATTTTGGTCAGGAAGTGCTGGTCTATGCACGAACCGATGGCAGCGGTGCGGCGCATGAGACCGTTGACCGGTTCGATCACAGCCAGGGGGCAAAACGGTCGCTAGAGACATTTCTGGATCGATTGAACGCATCGGGCGGCGCCGCAACGGGCACCAGCGCGGAAGCGTTTGACGTCCTGAACACATTGCAGCGCATCCTTGCCGCTGATCCAATCTTTGCGCCGATAGAAGAAAGGCACGTTTCATGAGTCTCACCGGAGATATTCTCGCCCGCATCGCCCTCGATGCTGGCGCACTGATCATGCAGGTCTATGCGACAGACTTTGACGTCGAGCGCAAGGGCGACGATTCCCCGGTGACAGAAGCCGATGAGAAAGCGGAAGCCTTGATCCTCGCCGCGCTGACGGAAGCGGATCCGACCCTGCCGGTGATTGCGGAGGAGGCCGTTGCGGCCGGGAACATTCCCGAGCACGGCAACCGCTTTGCCCTGGTCGATCCGCTTGATGGCACACGCGAATTCATCAACAAGCGCGGTGAATTCACCGTCAATATCGGCATTATCGAGAATGGCGTCCCAGTCATGGGTGTGGTCTATGCACCGGCGCTGGACCGTTTGTTCGTGGCTGAAAACCGGTTCTCCGCCTGGCAAGCCACGGCCAAGCCGGGCGGCGCTGTGCCAGACCCCGCCGATCGCACGGCCTTGCGCATCCGCCGCGCCCCTGAGGCCGGGCTAACCGCGATCGCGTCCAAGTCGCACCGCAGTGACGAGACCAATGCCTTTCTCGAAACCCAGCCTGTGGCAGACATCATTTCCGCCGGCTCGTCCCTGAAATTCTGCCTGATCGCGGCGGGAGAGGCAGACTTGTATCCGCGTCATGGCCGAACCATGGAATGGGATACAGCCGCAGGCCAGGCCGTTGCCGAAGCGGCTGGCGCGCGGGTCACCGAAACCGATGGCGCGCCGCTTCTCTATGGCAAGATCGCGCGTGGCTATGACAATCCACACTTTATCGTCTGGGGCGATGTGACCGTGCCGGTCTCGGCTTGAACCAAACCTGACAGAGAGTTCACGCGCCAGCGTCTCGACAAAGTTAATGTTTTGCGGTGTCTAGAAGCGCAAATGCTGCGGGGGCGAGCAGTTGAAAGCAAATCTGTATGAGTTCTTTTCGATCAATCGCTCTGCTGGCGAGCCTGACCCTGTTTGCCGCCTGCGCGAACAAACCGCTCACCCTGAATGACAATCGGATCATTCCCGGCGAACGCGTCGGTGATGTCGAGATCGGCATGCCGCTGGATCAGTTGCTGGCCCTGAAAGGGGTCCCGACACGGACCACACCCATCCCTGGCACGGCCGCGACAACCTATTCATTCGAAGGGCTGACGGTCGCGGCGCATGACCGGGTCTATTGGATCATTGTGCATGATAGCCGGTTCCAGACCCCGAACGGGATTGCCAAAGGCAGCGAACAAATCCGCGCCCGCGCCGCGTTCGGCGTCCCGGACTGTGTGGTCACCAAGGGCAGCGCGACCATCTATGATTATGGCGACATCTATTTCGACGTAGATAATGGCACCGGCCGGGTGAACCAGCTCGGCGTCATGGACAAAACGCAAAACTGTAAAAGCTAGTCTCTCATCCTTGCCCTCGCGTCCGGATTGGCAAGCCCGGACCGACCTCCTACGCTTTGCGCAAAACAGATGGATGGGAGGATCAGACATGCAGGACTTTAGCGGCAAACTCGCGGTCATCACAGGCGGCGGCACTGGAATTGGCCGGGCGCTTGCGAAACAGCTGGCCTCGGAAGGCTGTAGTGTCGCGATGTGCGATATCTCTGAGGAAGATATGGCGGAAAGCTGCGCCCATGCGATGGACGGCGCCCCTCAGGGCGTGCGGGTCACCGGCTTTCGCGCCGATGTCGCGATCGAAGATCAGATCAATGCCTTCCGGGACGATACGCTGGACCAGCATGACACCGATCACATCCATCTTCTGTTCAACAATGCCGGCATTGCGGGCGGTGGCAGTTTCGTCAACATGTCCCGCGATGTTTGGGAACGGACCTTCGGGGTCTGCTGGTATGGCGTCTATTATTCGGCTCGCGCCTTTCTGCCCGCGCTCAAGCGCGCCGATGAGGGCCATATGATCAATGTCAGCTCGGTCAACGGATTCTGGGCCAGCCTCGGGCCGGATACGGCGCATACGGCTTACTCCGCTGCCAAGTTCGCGGTGAAAGGGTTTACCGAAGCCCTGGTCAATGATTTCCGTCTCAACGCGCCGCACCTCAAGGCCAGCGTCGTCATGCCGGGTCATATCGGGACCAATATCGCGCTCAATACGATGCGGGAGTTTGGCGAGCTCGCTGCCGACGATATTCCGGCCATGGACCCCGAACTGGGCGATGATCAACAGGCCCGCGGCGAAGCCTTTCGCGACAATGGCCTCGATCCGGCTGAGGCTGCAAATATCATCCTGCAAGGCGTGCGCGATGAACGCTGGCGCATTCTGGTCGGACCGGATGCACAAGCGCTCGATCAAGCCGTGCGTGACATGCCGGAAGAGGCTTATGAGCGCGAATTCATGGAGACGCGGGTGGCGCCAATTCTGCCGACGCTGATGCAGACATAAAGTCCAGACGGCCTGTAAGCCGGGTTCTGTTCCCCCTTGCGGGTTCAGCAGTCATTCCTCTGCGATGCCTGTTGCCAGGCACCTGATGCGACACACCCGGGGCGCGGGCTGAAGACGGCCCATATACGCCCCCTATTCGGTCTTGCTCCTGGCGGGGTTTACCATGCGGGCCGCGTCGCCGAAGCCCCGGTGGGCTCTTACCCCACCCTTTCACCCTTACCCCCGTTCCCTGAAACAAGTTCAGGGCTAAGCAGGGCGGTTTGCTTTCTGTGGCACTTTCCCTCGGCTTGCGCCGGGTGGACGTTATCCACCGCCATGTCTCCGTGGAGCCCGGACTTTCCTCCACCCCTGATCAAGTCAGAGACAGCGACTGCCCAGCCGTCTGGAGCTGGCGATATAGGCACAAAACTCGTTTCACACCAGTGCGCCGCACACGGTTCGAAATAATTCCACATTGACCATATGTGCAAAGTACCATATAAATCTTCGGAACGGAGAAAAGAATGGCGCTTCGCGATGCGATCCTTGTCAGCCTGAGTGACGGCCCGATGTCGGGCTATGATCTCGCCAAGCATTTCGACCAGACGGTCGGGTTCTTCTGGCGCGCCACGCATTCGCAAATCTATCGCGAGCTGTCGAAGCTCAAGGATAAAGGACACGTCTCTGCTGAAGATGTGCCACAGCGGGGCAAGCCGAACCGCATTCTCTACTCGATCACGGATGCCGGGCGCGACGCCTTGTGGGCCTGGTCGCGGCAGCCCTGTGCGCCGGATCCGGTGAAGGATGATTTCCTGGTTCGACTTTATGGACTGGAACACATGGATGTTGACGCCTTGCGCGAACATCTGGCCCAGCGCCTGGACGGGCATCGCGATCGATTGGCCAAGTTCAAGGCGCTCGCTGAGTCGACGGAGCCAAACTCCGTCGCCGCGATCGGCCGCCTGCGCGGCCTCGAAATCGGCCTTCGTTATGAGCGTGAATGGGCGGCCTGGTGTGAAGAGACGCTCGCCGCCCTCGCGCCGGAAGCGCTCGCTCAATACAGGACCGTCATCCCGTTCAATCCGGGGACGCAGGAGGAAGTCGCATGACCCAGCCGCATACCGCCCATGATATTGTGGTCCGCAAAATCCCGTTCGATTTTGACGAAGGCATCAATCCGATCTGGCACCCGGAGCAACCGGAATGGAGCCATATGCTGAATGGCGCATCTCTGACCATGCCTTATCTCGAACCCTTTCTGATCCGAACCGTAAGAGAGACAATGACCAAGATTGAAGACGCTGGTCTGCGTCAGGACGCCAAGGCGTTCAACGCCCAGGAAGGCCAGCACTATCAGAATCACCGACGCTTCAATGAACTCATCAAGGCCAATGGCTATGCCGAACTCGCAGACGTCGAAGCCGAGATGGAAGCAGACTATGCCAGGTTGCAGAACAAGTCGCTGAAGTGGCGGCTGGCCTATACGGCCGGGTTCGAGACGATGACAATGGGCGTCACGGAATGGTTGATCAGTCAACGGACAAAGCTGTTCGCCGGCGCGGACTCCTCGGTGACGTCCTTTATTCTCTGGCATATGGTTGAGGAGACTGAGCACAAGACCGTGGCCTTCGATCTGTATCAACATTTGTACACGGATTATTGGGCCCGGGTCTGGGGCATTGTCTGCGGCAGCTGGCATGTCGTGAAGTTCAGCCGCAAGGCCTATGTGCTGACAATGAAGAAAGACGGGCGCTGGTCCAGGCCGGCAAGCCGCTGGACGATGTTCAAGCGCAGCATGAATTTCGCCTGGAATGTCGGCAAACTTCTCATCCAGTCGGCGCGGCCTGGGCATCACCCGTCGCGCGTGACTGACCCAGCCTGGGTCACGCAATGGATGCATGCCTATCAGGACCTGCCGGACGATCGCATTCCCTTGCTGGACACAGACGATCCCGACATTCCGGCGCAATTTGCCTGATCAAGAACAAGAATTTGCTGGGAGGAAATCATGGCGGAGACATCAGAGACCAAAGGCTTGCAACGCTTGCTCATTGGACATGGCGCCTTGCTGCTCTTCGTGGCCGGTGTGCTGGGATTCGGGTTTCTGTTCTTCCTGATTGGGAAAATCGCCTTGTGGCCGATCCCCTGGGAAATCGATTATCAATTACCAGGCACATATGATGCCTGGCGCATGGCGCACATGGAAGGAATCGCAAACGGCCTCCTGCTCTGGCTGACGGCGGCGGTCCTTCCGCTAATGCCGTTTGAAACAAGAGGAAAAAGGCGCCTCGCATATGCGATGCTGGTCATCACCTGGACGATTGTGATCGCCTCCGCTCTTGACCCGATCTTTCCAGATAGCCGCGGCCTGGAATTTGGTGGCCCGATCACCAATCAGTTTGCCTTCTTCCTGTTCTATGTCGGTGTCGGGGGCGCGATGATCGTGCCCGCCCTGATCGCCTGGAAGTGTCTGCGTCCTCAGAAATAACAGGCGGTTTCCTGCCCTGCGCTCGTACCGAGATTGCGCAATCCTGACGCTCGCGTCACTTTTTGGGTTGAATGACCCAAGGACAAGCACGCCTAATATTAATCGAATCTTGAACCCCTTGCCGCGCAATGGGGATGAGCCAGATTTGAAGGACGCGAGCGGAGCAACGGTATGAAGCTGATCAGCGACGATATCATGGTCGACAATTCCACGGCCATGCCTGTGCACGACAGGGTCTACCCCATGCTGGAAACGGACTTCCAGCTCTGGAATCCGAACTCCTGGACCCGCGGACACCCTTACGATCTGTATCAGCGCATGCGCGATGAGGCGCCGGTCATGTGGTCAAAGATGCGCAAGGGCGCCAGCGGGTTCTGGTCCGTGTCGCGCTATGATGACATCAAGGCAGTTGAGCTGAAACCCGAAGTGTTCTCGTCACAGCGCGGCGGCATCAATCTCGCGGTTCCACCGCGCGAGCATTGGCGGCCCGAAATCCTGGTCCGCGCCTCGATGGACAATCTGATCTCCATGGATGAGCCGCAGCACATGCAGATGCGCATCCAGCAAAAGGACTTCTTCATCCCGGCCTATGTCAAGGAGCTGCGCGAGAAGGTCAGCACCAAGGTTGAGTCTTTGTGTGATGATCTCGAAGCCAAAGGCCCGGTGGTTGATTTCGTCAAAGTCTTCTCCAATCAATTGCCGCTCTATACCTTGTGCGAGATGCTCGGCGTCGACGAAGAAGATCGCCAGAAAATCGTTCACTGGATGCATTATCTCGAAATGGCGAGCCAGTTCATGTCCAACCCGCTCCGGACCTTTCTGGGCGAGCCGCTCTTTCCGCTTCGGTTCAAGAAAGTGGTGGAAGAGATGTTTGCTTATGGCGCCGAGGTCATGGC
>JBCCCT010000170.1:0-7407 GCA_039033355.1 Pseudomonadota bacterium
AACAGAAGCGCCGAACATCTCACCTCCCGGCTCTTGATGATCGCCGGAGGCCACAGTTGCTAGTGAAAGGACTGTCACAATGAGCACGATTGATCTCACCCCCCTTTATCGCACCATGGTTGGCTTTGACCGTATGGCCAACATGATTGACAGCGCCGCCCGTCTGGATGGCGCGCAAGGCTATCCGCCTTACAATATCGAACGCGTCGCCGATGATGCCTTCGCGATCGAGATTGCCGTTGCCGGCTTTGGCGAAGAGGATCTCGACATTGAAACCAAGGATGGTTTGTTGACCGTAGCCGGCCGCAAGGCCCCTGCCGCTGACGATGCTCCGGAACGCGAATTCCTGCATCGCGGCATTGCCGAGCGCGGTTTCCTGCGCCGCTTCCAGCTGGCCGATCACGTGATTGTGACCGGCGCCGACCTGCGCAACGGCCTGCTGCGCATCGAATTGCTGCGCGAACTGCCAGAAGCCAAGAAGCCCCGCAAGATTGAAATCGGCGCCCCGACAAAGGGCGCCAAGCCGAAATTGATCGAAGGCAGCGCTGACGCGGCCTAGATCATATCCTGGTGATTAGGAGCTGCCCCGGACCTTCTGGTCCGGGGCTTTTTTTGTGGGCAGCGCACATACGGCCCGGCAAGCGGGCGGGTTGGTGTTTGGTTTTGGCCAGGTTCTTGAGACCCTCATCCTGAGCCTGGCGAAGGATAAAGGTCGGGCTTTCTGGAAGCCCCGCCTCGTCCTTCGTCAAGCTCAGGATGAGGCGTTTGGGAGGATTGGGGTTAGGGCTAGCCTGGTTCAATGTGCGCCTTCGTTCCGTCGACGCCAGCGAAAGCTGGGGTCCATGGAGGGAAGACGCCTTCGAGAAGTGTGGAGATGAAGGTCCCTAGACCCCAGCTTTCGCTGGCGTCTGCGGAGAGTTGGGTGATGGCACGTTCAAAGACTTGCGGGCACAGGTCCTCGACATCACCCGGCGCATAGAAACGTGTGTTCGGATCGTGCGCCATATAATTCCGCGCCATGCCTTCAAAGTACGGCACCCAGGCGCGGCCATAGCGGTCAACTTGCACGAAGGCCTGACGGCCGGTCTCTTCACTCCAGCGATCAACCCGCCACAAGTTCCAGAACAGGATCGGCCAGAAGAAAACGGCGACCTGTCTGTAATGGGCGAAGAGATAGCGGTGAATAATCATGAGCGTAAGGATAACCCCACGCGAACCCGGTCGGATTCAAAGCTTCGTTCATCCCCGCGCAGGCGGGGATCTGGTGCCACATATCCCGGGACTCGCTGCACCAGGTGCCCGCCTCCGCGGGGATGAGCGAGTCGTTAGTCCTGTGTGAAGGATAAAAACGTGGGCGGCACCCGGTCCGTCAACCAGACGCCATTGTCCGCGCGGTAAAACGCGAAGCCTTCGGCCGCCATCTCACCCGATGCGACATGCAACACAATCGGTTTGCCATGCCGCTGACCGACTTTGACAGCCGTCTCCAAGTCGAGACTCAAATGCACATGCTGGCGGGACATGGGGCGTAAGCCCTGTTCCATGATGGCATCCAAATTTCGCTTCGCGGTGCCATGATAAAGAAGCGCGGGCGGCGCAATCGCTTTCAGATCAGAGATGATCTCTACCGAATGACCTTGCGCCGCGCGAATGCGACGCCCGTCCTCGGAAATCGTGAACCGCTTTTTGTCATTGGTTTCGACCGCGAGGTCCAATGCCTCTCGGCTCATGCCCCAACCCTTGCGATGAAACCCTGACAGAAGGTCATCGATCAGCACCCAGCCGCCATCGCCGAGCGTCAGGCCAACCTCGTCCGGGGCATGCCGCAAGACGTAAGAGAGCCGTTTTGAGTGTTTTTTCGTTGACATAGGCGAACGCTTAGCGACCCGTCGGGGCTAAGCCAATAGAAAGTCCAACAAGGATCGCATTTGGCATCAAAGTGGTGGCTTCGAATTGGGTGTCGCCCTGCTATCCGACTTGTTGGCAGGCATACTGGGTCGGCTGCGGTCCGAAAGGATTGACTGTGATCAGCAAGATGTTGCCCTGAACCTGCATTCGGGCACGAAATCGGTCATACGTCGAAACTTCGGTGAAGTCGGCATATTCGTTCTCACCGGTAAAGGCATAGCTGGCCGTCTGAGAGACAAGTTGCCCTTGATAATACACGGTGCTTTCGCCCGTTCCGATAACGCCTGTAATGCTGCCATCAGATCCGATGACGCGTCCAGTCGTTCCGACGACCTCGACTTGCGCCGTCAGCTGCGCCTGCATCCCGCCAATATCGCACATATACTGAACGACCGAGGTCTGGGCCGTAGCCATGGGCAGCCCGAACACGGCAACGCTTATCGTGGTTCCCACAAATCTGATCATACTCGTCCCTCCACACTAATGCTGATCTATCTCATACCATATCGACGCCGCCCGAGCAGCTCAGTTTCTTAAAGGAGACATGCCCTGCCCTCATCCCTTGCCCAGCCCCGCAAACACAGTAGGTTGCGCCTCTTGCAAGGGAGTTCTCACAATGGGCGACAGGATCTTTATCGGTGGCGCGGATATGGATGGCGAAGGCACGCCGAATGATGCCCAGACCCTGCTGCTTAATCGCGCCAATCGGCATGGCATTGTCGCCGGCGCCACCGGCACCGGCAAGACCGTCACCTTGCAAATTCTCGCTGAGGGGTTCTCGAAGGAAGGCGTTCCGGTCTTCTGTGCCGATGTGAAAGGCGACCTGTCCGGCATCTGCGTCTCTGGCAGTCCGGAGCACAAGCTGCACCCGAAACTGATCTCGCGGGCCGAGAAGATCGGGTTCGAGGATTATGACTATGACGCCACGCCGACGGTGTTCTGGGACGTGTTCGGCGAAAAGGGCCACCCGGTCCGGACCACGATTTCCGACATGGGGCCGCTGCTATTGTCGCGCCTGATGGACCTGTCGGAGACTCAGGAAGGCGTGCTGACCGTCGCATTCGAATATGCCGATGATGAGGGCATGTTGCTGCTCGACCTCAAGGATTTGCGCAAACTGCTGGCGCACATGGCCGAGAAGGAAGTGCGCACCGCGATCAGCCGCGAATATGGCAATGTCGCCCCGGCCTCAATCGGCGCCATTCAGCGCCGCCTGCTGGTGCTCGACCGCGAAGGGGCGGAACAGTTCTTCGGCGAACCGGCGCTCGATCTGAAGGATTTCATGCGCACCACGCGCGATGGCCGCGGCATCGTCAATGTGCTCGACTCAACCACGCTGATTAACAGCCCGCGCCTGTATTCCACCTTCCTGCTCTGGCTGCTGTCGCAGCTGTTTGAAGACCTGCCCGAGGTCGGTGATCCGGACAAACCGATCATGGTCTTCTTCTTTGATGAAGCGCATTTGCTGTTCAATGACGCGCCGCGCGCGCTGCTCGAGAAGATTGAACAAGTGGTCCGCCTGATCCGCTCAAAAGGGATTGGCGTCTTCTTCGTCACCCAGAACCCGCGCGATCTGCCGGACAGTGTTCTGGCGCAGCTTGGCAATCGCATCCAGCACGCCTTGCGCGCCTACACGCCGGCCGAACGCAAGGGCGTCAAAGCCGCCGCAGAATCCTTCCGCGAGAACCCGGCCTTCGATGCGCAGGACGTGATCACCGATCTCGGCGTTGGCGAGGCGCTGGTCTCGACTCTGGATGCGAAAGGCGCGCCGGGTGTCGTGCAGCGCACGCTGATCCGTCCGCCCAGCTCGCGCCTGGGGCCGGCCACCGAAGCTGAGCGCAACGCCGAGATGAAGAATAGCCCCGTGCTCGGCCTGTATGATGAGGCGATTGATCGGGAGTCGGCCTATGAAATCCTGCTCAAGCGGGAAGAAGAGGCAGCGGCCGCGGCAGAGAAGCTCGCCAAGGAAGAACTGAAAGCCCAAAAAGAAATTGAGCAGAAGAAAGCGCGGCAGAAGAAAAAGACCTCCACCCGTCGCCGATCGACCCGCATGACCACGACCGAGCGCGCCATCAATACCGCCTCGCGGACGATTGCCCGGCGCGTGACGGACTATGTCCTGCGCGGTATTCTCGGCTCTCGCCGTCGTTAGGAGCGCAGATTGACCGAGGCCGGGGATAAACGATCACAGCTGATCGATCAGCTTGCCGACCATGTCCTGGCCGAAGGCCTGTTGCATGCCAGCCTGCGCCCGCTGGCCAAGGCGGTCGGCACCAGTGACCGGATGCTGCTTTACTATTTCAAGGACAAGAATGAGCTGATTGAAGCGGTGCTGGATCGGATCACCGCACGGATCACGCTGATCCTGGATCAGTCGTCAGCGCCGGAGCCCCTGCCCCTCGAACAATTGGCGCCGATGCTGGCGCAATCGATGAAGTCTGAGCTGTTCTGGCCCTATTTGCGGCTCTGGCTGGAAGTCGCGGCCCTGTCGGCGGGCGGCGATCCACTTTATCAGACGTGCGGCGAACGCATTGGTCGCGGCTTTGTCGACTGGGGCGCCAGCCAGCTCAAGGTCGCAGACGAAGCCGATCGCTCGCGTCAGGCGGCAAAGCTGCTTGTCCTGGTCGAAGGTGCGGTCCTGCTCCGCAGTCTTGGTCTGGAAGATGTCGCCGATCAGGCCCTGACGCCTGAGACCTGATCACCCGCCTTGCGCGCTTCGACCAACAGGGTTGAGCCGCGCGCCTGTTTGGGTGGCGCCAGCCATTGGAGGGGCCAGGACAGACAGAAGGCGATGATCTTCCTGGGCCTCAGGCTCGCCCCGAACCGCCGCTCGCTCGCGCCCATCCAGCCAGAAAATTTTGCCATCCACCAGAGCTGATATTCCCAGGGTTCGACCGGGAAGCGAGTGACCTCAACCACGTCCAGACCCACCTTTGCGAGCGTCTTGCGCAGCGCCGCCTCGCTCCACCAGCTGACATGATGCGGCGGGGCGTTCAGCATCAGATCCGGGACGCGCGACACATAGCTGTCGGCATCCGGCACGCCGACCATCATGCGTCCGTCTGGTTTCAGGCATTGCGCCATCTCGGTCAGGAGGGCGTTCGGATCGTCGACATGTTCCAGAACCTGAAAGGCGGTGACCAGGTCCGCGGATCGATACTCTTCGGACTTTAACCAGTCCGCCATCAGATCCTGGCGCAAATCCCGCCCGCGCGCCCGCGCCGCCTGTACCGCTGCAGGATCCTGTTCCAGCCCGACATAGTCGGCATCCGTCAGATATTCGGCAAAGTCACCATTGCCGGCGCCGATATCGAGGACGAGATCGCCCGGTCGCGCGCGCGTCGCCGCATGCACATGTTCCAGCTTGCGACCCGGGTGATACCATTTGAACCTGCGCAGCGCCTGATAGAAGGCCGCGTCGTCCAGACTGCGGGGCAGGAAATCCAGCCGTCCAGTGTCAGCGTCCGCGCGCAGCTCGATCTGGTCAATGCCGTCAAACAGATGCGCGACGTCCACGCCAAAATCCTGCTTCCAGGATCGGATCAGATCAGCCGCGCTGAGCGTTTCCAGCACGTGTGGATCGGACGTATCGGCGCGGCCCCGTTTCATCCCCCTGTCCTATCGCGGTTTCTGCCTGCGCGGGAACACATGATCGTGAATCCCTCTGATGTTTCCGCTGCGTGTAGGCTTCCCTCGAGGCATTGGCATGCTTAAATAAACGGTGACGCGCGTGTCACGCAGGCATGTTCGCAAGATATCAAGACAGGTAACGGGAGGCGCAAGCCATGAAAGAGTATCTACAATTCTATATTAATGGCGAATGGGTCGACCCGGTGGAGCCGCGCACGCTCGACGTTGAAAACCCGGCCACCGAAGAACCCTTTGCGACCATCTCGCTCGGCTCGTCTGCGGATGTCGACAAGGCCGTTGCCGCAGCCAAGGCCGCCTTCCCGGCTTTCTCGCAGACCAGCGTCGAATATCGCGCGGACCTGCTCGACAAGATCACCGCAGGCATCCAGGCCCGGATGGGGGACATGGCGGAAGCCATTTCCGACGAAATGGGCGCGCCAATGTGGCTCGCCAATGCCGCGCAAGTCCCGGCCGGCATGGGCCATGTCGCCACGATGAGCCAGATCCTGCGCAATTACGAGTTTGAAGAGCAGCGCGGCACGACCCTGCTGCGCAAGGAGCCAATCGGCGTCTGTGGCTTCATCACGCCCTGGAACTGGCCGCTCAACCAGATCACCTGTAAAGTCGCTCCCGCGATTGCAGCCGGCTGCACCATGGTGTTGAAGCCGTCTGAAATCTCGCCGCTGAATGCGATGATCTTTACCGAGGTCATGCATGAAGCCGGCGTCCCGGCAGGCGTGTTCAACCTGGTCAATGGCGATGGCCCGAGCGTTGGTGCGCATCTGTCCGGTCACCCGGATGTCGACATGATGAGCTTCACGGGTTCAACCCGCGCCGGCATTCTGGTGGCCCAGGCTGCAGCCCCGACCGTGAAACGCGTGGCGCAGGAACTCGGCGGCAAATCGCCAAACATCGTTCTGCCAAGCGCCGACCTTCAAAAAGCTGTCGGCGGCGGCGTCATGCAGATGATGACCAATTCCGGCCAGTCCTGTAACGCACCAAGCCGCATGTTTGTGCCACGTGGCAGCAATGAAGAAGCCAAGGCGATCGCCAAGGCCGCGGCTGAAGCCGTGAAAGTGCAAATGCCGCGTGAGGCTGACAAGGGCGCGATCGGCCCCATCTCGAACGGCAATCAATATGCCAAGGTTCAGGACCTGATCCAGAAAGGCATTGATGAAGGCGCCACCCTGGTGGCCGGCGGCACGGGTCGTCCGGAAGGTCTCAATCGTGGCTATTTCGCGCGCCCGACTGTGTTCGCGGATGTCACCAATGACATGACGATTGCCCGGGAAGAGATTTTCGGACCAGTCCTGGTCATGATCCCTTATGACAGTGTCGATGAAGCCGTTGAGATGGCCAATGACACTGAATATGGCCTGGCGGGCTATGTTCAGGGCGAAGCTGGCGAAGCGGCCCAGATCGCCAATCGCATCCGCGCGGGCCAGATCCAGGTCAACGGCCAGGGCCCGGATTTCTCAGCCCCGTTTGGCGGCTATAAGCAATCCGGCAATGGCCGCGAATGGGGCGAGCACGGCTTTGAGGAATTCCTTGAAGTCAAAGCCGTGATGGGCGCCAACGCGGCCTGATCGACCCGCAAACATCATTCTAGAGAGGGCAGGCCTCGGGCCTGCCCTTTTTTAGTTTAACGATTCCAGCCGGAACACCTCGCCATTCAGCGAGACGATATAGAGATTACTCGTTTCGTCCGTACCGAAAGCTGTGATCGACGTCAGACTGCCGAGGTTCGGCGCGAAATCGCTGGTCAGGACGGTGAAGGCGCTCGACGCCACTGTCTGGCCATTAACCAGGTCCGCGGCCGGGATGCCCCAGACATTGTCGCTGATAAAGTCGCCAAAGATGTAGGTATCC